>JBDKJI010000108.1:0-6937 GCA_039796655.1 Chlamydiota bacterium
CTTTCGTTCTCGAAAAAACTCCTAAACCACATCGGGATGATCACATACTTCATCTGCGACTACAATATGCAGCTCAGAGCACTACATGTTTAGGACTACCGTAAAAATTTGTATTAAAGCATATAATAGTGTACCATAAGAATTGTATGGTACCGTATTATGGACAATAAATCGACCCCTATCCCGGTTAAACGAGCTCTCAGGAAACTAGGCCAAGACCTGAGCGACGCAAGAAAACGCCGTCGCCTTCCTATGAGCCTTGCTGCCGAAAGGGCGGGGATCAGCCGCACCACCCTCACCAAGATTGAACGAGGCGACGAGGGCGTATCAATCGGGGCCTACGCGAGAGTTGTATTTACCCTCGGAATGCTCGAGCGCTTATCTCAACTCATTGATTCCAGATTTGATACGCTTGGTTTAGACCTAGAATCTGAGCATCTTCCAAAACGAATCCGCATTCCAAGACGAAAAAAAGGGGATGTCTAAGCAAAGATTGTATCTACCTGATAACCCTCAGGCACACCATGCCATTCGTGATGACTCGACTCGCCTATCCATTGATTCACAACTCTGTCCCAATCATTGACTAGAAACAACAGGCTTGTCCAACTTGGCAACGATGCGGCCATACTCCTCTCTCCAGCAAAAAAAACATCGCCCTCACTTCAAATCCGGCTACCGCCAAAATTGAAAATTTTGACGGTAGCCGGATTTGAACCAGCGACCCGCGGATTATGATTCCGCTGCTCTAACCAGCTGAGCTATACCGCCAAATGAACCCATAGTAAATTAGCGGGGGTAGGACTCGAACCTACGACCTTTGGGTTATGAGCCCAACGAGCTAACCACTGCTCCACCCCGCGACAAAGAAAGCTAGAGCTTAGCATACGCCGTTCATTTCTGTATAGATATCTTAAAAAAGTCTAAGTGCCGCGCGCTGCACTACATCCCACAGATACTTCTGATCCATACCGTTTAGCTTTTGCTCACCCATGATCGCTCTCTCCAATCGCTGTTTGAACTCTGCCATGCCACTAAATATTGTGTCAGGTTGCTCGCGTAATTTGCGGATCGCGGATAAAGCAACATTTTCACCAAACTGCCTTTCTAAGACCTCGATGAACCGCATTCCATCAACTGGTTTTAATTGATCTACAGGTTTATTTGAAATATCAATAATAACAGACATAATCACCTTTTATTTTATTATTAACCCTGTAAGTATTATACTTAGAGTATAAATAAAAATAAATCAGAAGTTATTTTTATTGAATCGCGGCGATTGTCCGTTCGAGAGCACCTCGCATCTCGCGGACGACTTGGCAAGCTCCGTTTCGGTAGCGACTTCGCTCTTCAGGATGTGTCAAAAATCGATTTAAAAATAAAGGTAAAGTCTCAAGGGTAACGCCCCGCCCCGCTCCGGCTCGCTCGAGGCTCGACACGAGCTGTGTTTGCGCAGTTGTGTGGGGACCAAATACGGTAGGCGCTCCATAGAGGCATGGCTCAAAAACATTGTGCCCCCCTATGCCGGGCACAAAACTCCCCCCTACAATGGCGAGGGATGAAAGAGCTGCGCAGATGGGAACCTGCCCCATTGCATCAACTAAGATGATGCTTTGACCTTGATAAACGCCTGAGCTCCACAGCGCATACGTAACATGCATCCGTTCTAGAAGGCGCTTTACTTCTTGAAATCTTTCGGGATGACGCGGGATCAGAAATACAACAACGCGGTGGCTGAGAAGAAGTGGCAAAAGCTGTGCTTCTTCGGGAGCGTGTGTTGAAATCAATGAGATGATGGGTAAATCTATCCGAAAACGCTCTTTCCAATGATCGAGGTCGATGGGTACGGGATTGGCGTCGTATTTGAGGTTGCCGGTCACTTTGATCCGAGATGGCTCTGCGACAAATGCAGCAATCCTCTGAGCGTGGTCTTCGCTTTGCATGCAAAGTACATCGAACGCGCTGAACCACTTCCTGGCAACCCATGCTATCCATTTTAACCGCCGAGCCGATCGACGCGAGAGCTTGCCGCTAACGAGCATGGTGTGCGCACCAACTGATTTGAGGGCTGTAAGGAGGTTGGGCCATAGATCGCCCTCAATCGCAATGAACTGCTTGGGTTTTAGATTGTAGACAAATGGGTGGATGATCCAGCTAAAATCGAAGGGTAAATAGAGAATTGCGCTCGCGCGGGCATAGCTACGGTGAGCTTCTTCAAAACCAGTCTGGGTCGATGTCGTGATCAAGAAAAATGCATCGGAATGCATTTTTTGTAGGTGTTGATACAAAGGTTGCCCTGCCTTCATTTCTCCAAGCGAGACGGCGTGCAACCAAATGACCGGTTTGCCTTGTGTATCAACGGCAGGGGGCAATAACTTGCGCTTGAGAAGTGTCAAAGACTTACCGGCCCACAGGTAGCGCGGAAGCAAACATATGAATGCGATCAATAAAGCTAGGTTAACCACGTATACCCAGAGAGATTGAAAATTTGGGAAACGGGCAAGGAGGCGTTTTCAGATTCTCGATCTGGAGCGAGCGGCTGTGCTCTAGAGCGAACGGCCGGAAGTGAAGACGAGAAATCTGAAGAAAAGCCGACGCCGCCCGAAACCAATTTTTCAATCACGAGGGGTATAATACGATGTTGAGGAGTTTATTGGGCACGAAAATAGTCTTGGCTATGTCTTGCGTCAAATACTTGGCAATGTCTTCATGCCCTTTGGCCTTTTCTAAGAGTTCTACTTCGCTAAGGCCTGTGGGTAGTTCAAACCGACCTCGGAGCTTGCCGTTGATTTGGATAACGTATGTCGCCGTCGCATCGACGAGATATGAGGGATCCACCGCAGGGATAGGCGCGTAGGCAAGCCACGTGGTCTCGCCAAGCATGGACCAAAGTTCTTCGCCGAGGTGAGGAGCGAATGGGTACAACATTTGTACAGCCATTTTAAGGGCTTGTTCAGGATACGACGGAAGCGCCGAAAATGCATTGATGAATTCCATCATGTGGGCAATGGCCGTATTGAACTCCATGAGCTCAATCTTTTTTGTGACCTGGTCAACAAGGCGATGCGCTAATTTCATTCCTGCGATGGTCTCTTCACGGGTTCTTTTGTCACTTGCAACGAGGTCGTACATCCGGCTCAAAAAACGGCGGCAACCACTCACTGCATCGGTGCTCCACACTTTCTCTCTGTCAAATGGGCCCATGAACATCTCGTAGAGGCGAAGGGCATCAGCGCCATATTCTTGGATGATGTCGTCGGGAGACACGCCGTTGAGTTTCGACTTGGACATTTTTTCGAGCTGCGAAAGAAGAGGCTGCCCCGTTGCTTTCGCGACATAAGCGCCTTCTTTTTCTTCTGCGTCTTCAGGCGCTATGTAACTACCCTGAGGAATTCTGTATGAGCGCGCCGTGACAAGCCCTTGGTTGCGCAACGTGGCAAATGGCTCGGGCGTGTGGACAAGCCCTAAATCATAGAGCACCTTGTGCCAAAAGCGGGCATACAACAGGTGAAGTACAGCGTGCTCGACACCGCCGACATAAAGGTCAACAGGCATCCAGTATTTCTCTGCGTGGGCGCTCCATGCTTCGCTCGCGTTATGGGGATCGCAGAACCGGAGATAGTACCAGCAAGAGCCTGCCCACTGCGGCATGGTGTTTGTTTCTCGCAGCCCTTTTTTCTTCGTTACGGGATCGATGATTTCGACCCATTCAGACACTTTAGCAAGGGGGCTTTGTCCTGTGCCTGCGGGCTTATAATCGTCCAACGTGGGCGGTGTGAGAGGTAGCTCGTCTAAGCCGAGCGGTCGCATCGACCCATCAGGGAAATGGATGATCGGTATCGGCTCACCCCAATAGCGCTGCCTAGAAAAGAGCCAGTCGCGTAATTTGTACTGCACGGTGCGCTGCCCAAAAGAGTGGCTCTCTAACCAGTTGATCGTCGCCTCACGTGCTTGTACCACATTGAGCCCGTTTAAAAAGTCGCTATTAAACAAGATGCCGTCCTCGGTCCAGCAAGCAGCCCCGCTCACTACCGCCTCGCGGATGTCTTCATGAGCGACGGGATCGACGACAGGCACGATGGGCAATTCGTAGTCGACAGCAAACGCAAAGTCTCTTTCGTCATGGGCGGGAACGCCCATGACAGCGCCAGTGCCATAGCCTACTAAGACATAGTCGGCAATCCAGATCGGTATCTTCTCTTTTGTCGCAGGATGTATCGCATAGGCGCCTGTAAATACGCCCGTTTTCTTTCTGGCCAAATCGGAGCGTTCTAAATCGCTTTTTTTCTTTGTCTCTTCTCGATATGCATCAACGGCTTTTTTCTGCGAGCGACTTACAAAAGAATCGACATCCGGATGCTCAGGAGATAGCACCAAAAACGTGATGCCATACATTGTTTCAGGCATCGTTGTAAAAACGGCGATCGGCGCGTGGGTCGATTCTTCGACGAACGTCATCATCGCCCCTTCGCTGCGCCCAATCCAGTTCGATTGCAATTTCTTGAGGTGATCGGGCCAATCGAGTAAATCAAGATCGGCAAGCAAGCGATCGGCGTAGGATGTGATACGTAAGATCCACTGTTTCAACGGTCTACGCTCGACCGGGTAGCCCCCTTCTTTGGCAAAACCGTCTTCGACCTCTTCGTTCGCAAGCACCGTACCCAGTGCGGGGCAGTAGTTGACGTTCATTTCCGCTTCATAGGCGAGCCCCTTTTCAAAGAGCTTGGTGAAGATCCACTGGGTCCATTTGTAGTACGTGGGATCACTTGTCGCAATCTCACGGCTCCAGTCGTAGCTAAACCCGAGTGATTCGAGCTGGCGCCTATAGGTCGCAATGTTGACTCGCGTGGTCGTCGCCGGATGCGTTCCGGTGCGGATCGCAAACTGCTCGGCGGGCAGCCCAAAGCTGTCCCACCCCATCGGATGGAGCACATTGAACCCACGCTGCCGTTTGTAGCGCGCCATGATGTCTGTGCCGGTGTAGCCCGTCACATGTCCTACGTGGAGCCCAGCCCCTGACGGGTACGGAAACATATCGAGAATGTAATATTTTGGTTTCGAGGGGTCGATCTTGGCTTCAAAGACTTTGGTTTCTTGCCAAAAGCGCTGCCATTTTTTCTCAATTGCCTGAGGGTCGTATTTGGGCTTCATCACGGGCTATAAGTATCGCAGACACAAGAAATTTTCTCAATTACCAATTGACGATCACGCCAGGTTCAACCGGAAGGAACGTCGCAAAGGGTAAATTGATCTCTTGCATCGCGAGGTATAAATCATAGGGAGGACGGTGCAGGGGCTCGTCGGACAAATGAAACGTTTTCCAATGCATGCCTAAAGACAAGGTTGATTTGACATCGCGGTGAATCAACACCGCTTCAAACGGGCTCACATGAACTGGGTGCATGAACCACCTAGGCGCGTAGGCGCCGATCGGAATCAAGCTTAAATCAAACCCGCGCCATTTGTCGCCAATTGCTTGAAAGTCATGGCGATTGTAGCCTGTATCACCGACAAAATAGAGTTTTTTATTGGCTGTCTCTAGGACGTAGCCATTCCAATGTGTGGCATTTTGATCCCAGATCGTACGACCCGAAAAATGTTGCGCCGGGACAGCTGTCACCGCGCAGCGAGCGAAATTCACGCTCTTCCACCAACTAAGCTCCGTGACCTGTTTGATGCCGCGGCGAGCAAACCAGCTAGAGAGCCCCGTTGGGACGATCCAGTGGATTTGCGGATGGAAGCGCTTGAGGTACTGCACGGTTTTGGCATCGAGATGATCGTAATGATTGTGACTGAGAAGGACAAAATCAATCGGCGGCAGCTCGCTCAAAGAGCGGGCCGGCGCTATTTTTCTTCTGAGTCCGGGAATGGGTATCGGTGCACAATAAGCATCCCAAATGGGATCGGTGAGGATATTCAACCCGTCGACCTGGATAAAATAGGTCGAGTGCCCTATCCATGTGGCAGTCGGTTTGTCTTCCGTTGCGGGTCCAGAGACGGCCGGGTATGAAAACCCATCGGGAATCGATGCGCTATCAGACTCTTGCCCTTTTTTCGCGCCAAATTTCCACTTCACCACTTCCCAAAATGAGCGACGGCTGTGCGGAGCATGCGGGTTCACATAACGTGTCATAAAAAAACACGATAATCAATATCAAAAATCTCTGCCAATTTTTTTGCCATATCCTTGCCCACAACACGCTTTCCGTTCTCTATCTCGCTAATATGACGCAAACTTACACGCATTTTTTTCGCTAGCATTAATTGAGTCATGCCGCTTTTATAGCGACACCCTCGCAACATAATACCTGTTTCTGAAAAACGCTTTAGTTCCTTCTTGGCAACATCGCGCCAAGAAGCTCTTTTTCTCTTGCCGATCGCTCTTACACCACTCGTTCTGGTGTAGCTAATACGGTGCGTCTTCGTGTGTGCCGACATAATATATCTCGACCATCTTCTGTTGTTTATCCTCAACTCTCCAACACACAACGTATGTAGAACGTCCACTTTTTATATGGCAGTGGTAAGCGTTCTTTGGAACACCTTGCGCCGTTTTTAAATGGCCATAATGGGGCCAATTTGTTCTGTAAGGACCTGCAACCTCTATTTCTTTTGCAAGAAGATCAAGCTGCAACTTAACCTTTATAGTCAGTCTGAGAATACTCTTTTTAGCTTTATTTGAATACTGAACACGCCATCTTACAGACTCGCTGGCCATGAATCCCAATTTTTATGGGCACGCCATGATATACCGCGAGGGGTTGAAAAATTGGGAAACGGGCAAGGAGGCTGCTTCAATTTTTCAGTCTGGAGTGAGCGGCCATGCTCTAGAGCATGCCGCGAATGAAGACGAAAAGTTGAAAGCAAAGCCGACGCCGCCCGGAACCCATTATTCAATCACGAGCGGTATATCATACCAAGACTCATACGCTCA
>JBDKJI010000109.1:0-3365 GCA_039796655.1 Chlamydiota bacterium
AATATGGAAATTACTCGAGACAACCTACTTCTGGTGAAAACGGCGATCTTTACCTATTACAATCAGTGCCGACATAACATGATTGCTGTGGAGATTCCCGAACAAGAGATCACCTCAGGAGTGCTTGCTTTTGTGGTCAAAGCGGCAAAAACAGGAGACGTCACCTATCGAGGAAATCGTTGGTTTGCGAAAGAAAGAGTTGAAAAACGGCTCTCATTAAAACAGGGGGATACCCTCGATCAGAATGCTTTGTTAAATAACATCTCTTGGCTCAATCAGAACCCTTTTCACCATACCGAAGTGATTTTATCCCCGGGCAAAATAAACGGCCAGACCGACCTTGAGATTGTGACCCAAGACAGAGTGCCTCTTAAGATCTATTCTGGCGGGGATAATACGGGTGTGGAATCGACAGGGACCAGCCGCTTGTATGCGGGCGCTACTTTGGGCGATCTCTTTGCCCTCAATGCGATTTTGACCTACCAGTTTACCTCGAATGCTAAGTACCACAATTTCCACTCTCATTCTCTCAATTTTCTCTCCTATTTACCTTGGCAACACCATGTTTCGATTTACGGCGGCTACTCCGTCATTCACCCAAATATCACAGGTTTCCAGAACGAAGGGAAAAACGCCCAAGTCAGCCTCCGGTATAAAATGCCTTTCCAACCTTTTTACACGGGTCTTCAACATCATTTTTTTTTTGGACTCGATTGGAAATACGTCACAAGCGCCCTTTTCTTTGTCGCCGAGCTTACACAACCGCTTCCCGTTTCGAGCAGCATTGTCAACATAGCTCAAGGGATACTGGGATATGCCTGTGATTATATCCGCTCACAGCATCAGGCCTCTTTTCGTTTAGAGCTGTTTGGATCACCTGTGGCACCTCTTCCTTACCAGAGCCACGCAGCTTACACGGCCCTGCGTCCCCATACCAGCCCCCTCTATCTTTATGGGAAGTTAGTCTTAGGTGATATCTACACATTGGCTAACAAAGTATCGGTTTCCGCTCTGTTGCGCGCACAAGGTGCAGCCAATGCTCTCATTCCCAGTGAGCAGTATGCTTTAGGGGGATACAATACCGTCCGAGGGTATGATGAGAATGTCTTTATTGCAGATAATGCAGTGTGCGCAAACTTCGAGTTACGGAGCTCTCCCCTGACTTTTTTTAAGAAAGCTAAAGATGAGTTAATTTTCCTCGCATTCATCGATTATGGATGGGGGTATAACTATCACGCATTTGATGGGATTGCAAAAGCTGCGACATTGTGTGGTATTGGCCCGGGAGTACGCTATACAATCGGTCCTTCCGTTTTTTTTCGGGTTGACTATGGCTTTAAATTGCGCGGAGTTACCTTTGATGACAATCGAATGGGCACGTGGCATGTCGGCGGCACTGTGAGTTATTAGGTGCGCTTCAGGTGGAAGTATACCGCTCGTGATTGAAGAATCGGTTCCGGGCGGCGTCGGCTTTTCTTCAAATTGTTCGTCTTCACTCCCGGCGTGCTCAAGAGCACGGCCGCTCACTCCAGACCGAAAATTTGAAGCAGCCTCCTTGCCTGTTTTGCAATTCTTCAATCTCTCTCGGTATAGTAGGTTATTGACAGAATCGGATAAGTTCTCTTACCCTGGTTGCACGTATGCCTCGATTTGCCCTGATTGTTGTTTTTTTCTTTACCCCACTGTTTGCCCTTGAAGAGGAGGCATTGGTTTGGGAAGACGCAGGGCCTACTGCGCAAGAGTATAATAGTTACTTGCTCCAAGCCATCAAAGATGAGCAGTGGTGGGCCGTCATCGACTACGCAGATATTATTTCATATCACTTCCCCACTAGCCCTTTTGCCCAAGACACCTCTTATTTGATGGGGGAGGCCTATTTCAAGTTAGGGCAGCTTGAGCTTGCCAATGAATGTTTTAGCGCGTATCTGCACAATATGACTTCGCTGCGTCATTTTAACCAGGCAATTGAATATAAATTTGCAATCGCCGAGCAGTTCTACAGTGGAACGAGAAAGCCACTGTTTGGGTCTCATAAGCTCCCTAAAATAGTGTCTGCGAAGGAAGACGCGCTCAAAATTTACGAAGAAGTGATCGCGACCATGCCCAATGGCGAGTTGGCTGCGAAGTCGCTCATCAATAAGGCGCGCCTGGAGACTGAATTTGAAGATTATAAGCCCGCTTTGGAAACGCTCGATGTGTTGATCCGTCGTTTTCCTAAGCACGATCTTGCGGCTGAAGCTTATTTAGAAAAAATGAAAGTGTATGCCAAGCAGTGTGAGGGGCAAGATTTGGATCCCGATTTGCTCGACCTTGCTGAAGTCAACTTGACAAAGTTTCGCTTGGCATTCCCGAGAGAACCCAGGCTAGGGGATGCAGAGACAGTGCAGCGCACAATGAAAGAGCGTTTTGCAGAAAATCTCCTCACA
The DNA here is from genome assembly GCA_039796655.1 of Chlamydiota bacterium. Classification (GTDB taxonomy): domain Bacteria; phylum Chlamydiota; class Chlamydiia; order Chlamydiales; family SM23-39; genus JBDKJI01. The sequence continues at coordinate 2,427 of JBDKJI010000109.1, forward strand.
ACAGGTAAGTTTTTTGAGAAGACAAAAAAGCTGCCTGCTTCTTTACTTTATTACAAAAAAGTCGTCAGCCAATTTCCCGATACAGAGGCAGCCAAAGAGGCGCAAAGCGCGTGTGAGAGAATCGAGCCACGCGATGCTCGATGAGATGGATTTTCATCTTTTTTCTCTCTGTCGGATGTAGTTATCGATGGATGCCTACCTCTGATGAAAAGCCTGTCATTGCAGTCGGGTTGATCGATGGGGATGAGGACGGTTCCATGACGCAAGCCACTGTGCAGGCTCTCAGTGCCTCTGGGCGCTTCAAAGTAGTTCCTCGGGACGGAACCTATCGTCTCGAACTAAAAATTATCCACAGCGAATCTGAATCGATCGGATATCGACGCGACAGGCAACAAATCAAGGGGAAAACAAAGAAAAATCTCCTCGCTGCAGAGGCAAGAAAGACGATCGGTGTGGAAGTACAACTGATCCGAGCCAACATATCGGAAGATCCTGTAGAGCCGGTTGTGGTAAAGGCTTGGTCTGATTATGACTATATTGATGGTGATTCAGTGCAAGATTTGATGTTTACAAACTCGGTCGGTGTGACGACAACGGTGCTGCCATTTTCTTTAGGGCAATTAGAACCCTACGACGCGGCGCAAGAGGCGACCTTGAAGCCCTTGTATGCAAGTCTTGCGCAAAAAATTGTCGATGCAATCGAAGATCTGATATCTGAGTAAAAGATGACTCGTTTTAACGCCACCATTGACGAGCTTCCACAGATTTTGGACTGGGTCTATGTCCAGCTTCAAAATACAGGTATAAAGTCTGTACGTCGTCTTGAACTTGCAATCGAAGAGGTGGTTGTCAACGTTATTGTCCACGGCTACCAAAATCACGGAGGATTACTCGATCTCGACATCCAACGATATGAGGATGGGCGTGTCGAGGTCAAAA
>JBDKJI010000110.1:0-5047 GCA_039796655.1 Chlamydiota bacterium
CAGGGCAGACCCCTGAAAAAGCATCCCCCTGTTGCGCACCGCGTGATAAATCTCGTGCCGATTGCATGCCGTGAGATTCACGCCATCGATCTCAATTGTCCCTTGATCTGGCTTTTCGATCCCAATGATATGGCGCAGTAGCACGCTCTTGCCCACACCGGAGCGACCCAAGATAACGAGGATTTCTCCTCGATGGGCATCCAAATTCATCCCTTTTAAGACATCGACGTTGCCGTAGCGTTTCCACAAATTGCGTATACGGATCAAATTACACTCTCATCCAGTCGTAACGCATTTCTTGGTGGATCATATTGAGCGCCATGGTCAAAAAGAAATCGGAGAGCAAAATCAAAATGTAGCTCGTCACAACGCTTTGTGTCGTCGCTTTGCCCACCCCTGCCGCACCGCCGGACGTTTTCATCCCCTTGTAGCAACACACCGTCACGAGCAGTACGCCAAAAATAAACGATTTGATAAACCCCGAAGCAATGTCAAACCAAGTAATATGCACCTGCATCGGATCGAAATAATTGGCAGCTGTCATGTTGAATAGGGCAACCGCGATCAGATAGCCCCCAAAGATCCCCATTGCCGTACTAAAGAGAGTGAGTAGCGGCGTCATGATGATCCCGGCGATAAAGCGGGGCGCAACTAAGTATCCTAAAGGATTGATAGCCATAGACTTAAGAGCGTCTATCTGTTCTGTTACTTTCATCGTGCCAAGCTCAGCGCACATGGCCGAGCCGACGCGTCCTGTGACCATGAACGCCGTCAAAATCGGGCCGAGCTCTGTGATCATCGCTTTCCCGACCAACACTCCTGTGACAGCAGAAAGTCCCTTTTCGCCGAGCTGATAGAACGATTGCGCAGCGAGCACAAAGCCTGTCGTAAAGCCGGTGATGGCAACGACGGCAAGTGACATCACGCCGATGTGGTAGAGCTGTTCGCGAATTAAGGTCCACGCTGGCGGGCGCTTTGTTGCAAACACAAGCGTATCGATGATCAAAGAGACGTATTCGCCCACCATTTCGAGCAGGCGAAGTGTCCTCGAGAAGACAACCGTAAGCACGCTCCCCATATTTTGGATTGTATGAAGAGGTAGTAATGAATGCAATGGCGGCTTTGGCTGAAAGCAAAAGCCGCCCTGAGGACAATGCTTACGACGCTCTTGACGCTTGGACTAATGTGTTCAAGGCATTGCGCAAGAACTCGATCACTTCTTGGCGGCTGCCCGCATCCGATTGTTGCTCTGACATCTTGCCGCTGATTTCTGTGTTCAGAAGAGTTGCCAGCGATTGAGCTGTTGTCATGGCAGCTTGGATGCGGCTGGTGAAAAGATTGCCAACACTGGGCACTTGTTCTGCGAGATACTTCACCGTATTCTTCATCGGATCGCTATTGATTTTGAACTGAGAGAGCATCAGCGCTACACCAAAGGCTGTGATTAACGGCTGGGCATTGCCTAAGCGTTTCTGATGACCCGCACCCTGAGCGACCAGTTCTTTGTATTGCTTCGTCAGCTCATTGAACTTCTCTGTTTGGCTTTGTTTCATTTCGCCAAATTGCGCAATCATCCGATCGACAAGGGCATGGATGATGCGGATATAGTTTCGGTCAGCGACTGAGTTAGAAGAAACGAGCTCATCAATTGCTGCGTCGGTTAGCCGTTCGTTTGACCCAATGGCATCGCTGATGTCATCTTCAGTGAGGCCTAATTCAGGTCCCAAAGCTTCTTGTAAATCAGAGACATAGGGACGGTCTGTGAGGACATCGGTTCGATCTGGCGTGAGAGGGTGGTATTTCGAGGGCCACGCACGATCAAGGCCTTCATGATCGAAAAACACCCTGGTCGCTGCTTCATTGGCTCTCAGAGCTGTTTCATCGACCGGGTCCTTGCCATATTCAGGGCCATATTCAAGTTCGTTCAATCGGTCTAAGTCAGATGCTGTTGTCGGTAGAACTTCAATTGTCATATATAGCTCCTTTTAGAATTCAGGGGGTGCAATAGGTCGTATCATCTCTTGTGCGGCGCTGGCAGCATCAGAGGGGATTTGCGCCCAGTCTTGGGCGTTTCTGATTTGATCGCCGAGGCGGCTTCGAACGACAAGCGAATCGCCGTCTAACAAGTGCAAGCTCGCTTCGGCGTGTGCGCTGCGGCGCTCAGCCATCGACTGGCCAAATTTTGCTGTGAGGCCACCTAAGGAAGCGACAAGGCCAATGCCTTCTGCTGCCTTTTGCAGCGTAGCAGCTCGCGCAATTGTCTTGCCAAAGATACCCCACGTGCACCCACCGGCGCTCAAACCAAAAGCGAGCAGTGAGACATACATTTGGATGCGGCCTGCGATCTTGGTCTCAAGTTCGTCAGTTTCGGCAAATTTTCTTGCGATCTTTGCATAGAGCGACGTGTCGCTGAAAATCTCTGACGCAATGCCGAGCACTCCGCCAATCACGAGTAAAAGGCCAGGTCCTGTCAGAGCTCCAATCGAAATACCCACCATGACGCTGGCTCCAGCGACGATGTACTGGGCGATCCGGCCCAAAACACCCCATGTTTTCGCTTTCCTCACGTGTTTTGCGTGGTCGCGCACGACTTGACAGCGCTCAGCTTCGATTGCGTCTCGCTCCTTAAGATCAGATGTCACATTGAGGTCAGCTAAGCCTGCGGCTTCAGCGGCAGATCGTTCTATGCGGCGCACGAGGCCGGGAATTTGTCCCGGGTTATACCCAGAGGGATTGAAAAATTGGGAAACGGGCAAGGAGGCTTCTTCAGATTCTCGAGACGTTTCGGTCTCCCAATCATCAAAAAAGTCTGGCGAAGAGCTAATTGCAGAAACCATTGCCGCTATCCCACTGGGTTTTTAATGCTTCGATCTCATCAGACAATGGGTCGTCCGCACCCAACCTCTCCGAGGCTTCTGTAAGAGCCATTAAGCCGTCGTCACGGACACCGAGGGAGAAGTAACACTCGGCAGCTCTGAAATGAGGCCTTGGATCGTCGGGGGACAAAAGAGCGGCAACAGCCCAGGCGTGAAGAGCCCCTTCGTAGCGCCCGAGTTTTTGCTCGCTCGCAGCAAAGCCGATCCAAAACTGTTTTTCATAAGGATGTTTCATACACAGTACCTTAAATGCATCGGACGCTTCTTTCAAATTGCCTCCGTTGAAATGGGCCTTTGCATACCCATAAAACTCATCCATCAACACAGACATACTATCTTGGTGCGCAAAATCGCAAAATCGTCTGGATGAGTCGAGAGTAGGTATTCAGCACTTCGCGCGCTGCGTTCATCATTGCGGTCATCTCGGCATTTTGTGTTTGGAGCGTGCTAAAATGGCGGTGCACCACGGTGCGGTTGCGGTCGGACAGATCGTTCACTTGTCTCTTCAGTAAATCGATCTCTTCTTTGGTCAGCTTGCCTTTGCCTTCGATGTTGAGCTCAATGCCGTGCTCTTTTTTGAGCTGCTCGATGAGTTCACAAGCTCTTGGCGATAGAGCTGTTTTTTCTTTTTGATGCAGCATGACGCGGCTCAAGGCTAATAGCTTGTCGTTGGCATCCAATACCTTTGTGATCAAGGCGTTTGTCTTGCCCATTTTTTCTAAGCTGATCTGCTCGCAGCCCCGGGCAACCCACACAACAGATTCGGCGATTCCCATCTTCGAAAGCGCATCCTGTCCAGCGCGGTGTGCGCGCATTTCAAGATCGTTCGCTTGTCTTGGGTCATTGCCGTCTAATTCTAATTCGCGGATGCGTTCGAGGTCATCCATCCCACCGGTCATCACTTCTGTTGTCGCCATGGCTTCCTCTTAAGGTTTAATCGAGGAAACGATTCTATGTGAGTGAGGGCCTTTTGATCAATAGGTGGTATTCCATTTGATTGAGAAGATCCCTTGTTCTTGGAGTTGGTCGCTTTCGATTTGAAATGAAAAGCCATGCTTGAGTTCTACTTCAACGCCTATTGAGCCGCTGCTTTCTTCGGCGCCTTGCGTAAATGTCACGATGACCCCTTCTGCGACATATTTGCCCACTTGAATCGCGAGGGCGTCCGATTCGCCTTCGGGGCCGCAAGGGACCGACACGATGCGCAGGCGATCGACGCCGAGAGTGCGCCTTGTTTTTTCTAAGATGCCGGGCCCTTCTCCGGCCAGATCGGAGATGGCGCTTGCGATTTGGAGAGCCTCAAAGCTGTTGATTTCGGAGACGTTTTCACCGAAGAGAAGGTAAGCGATGATGCTGCCCATCGGTAGGGGAGGGTTTGATTGGAGCGTCAATTGCGGTTGATTGAGAGGGCCTTTGAGCCGTGCGATGATCGTGACATCTTTGATGAGCATCGATCCTGCAATATTGAGCTCAGGCATCTCTTTTGGTTTACCACCGAAGGTGATCGTGCCGTCTGTTAGACGAAATGTGCGGCCTCCGTACGAAAACTCTCCCTTCACAAGTTCGACAGAGCCTCGAAATTCAGGCGCTTCTGCCACACCTTGTAAGGAGCAATACCCCTTCCACTGCGATTGTAAGCCTCTACCTTCGATCAGAATCGTGGAGGGCGCGTCGGCTGAGACGTCAAAGTGTAGCGGGTATGTCGACACGGTAGCGAGCGGCTTTGTCAACGTCGGCTTGGAGGCGTGTCGGTAAACGACCTGTAAATTGGGGACTGTTTTCGGTGTTTGGTGGGGGATTGATACGTAGCCTTCATTGACAGCAAAATGGCCTGAAACTTTGCCCTGATGCAAATTGCCTTGGAGCACGCCGTTGCCACTGACGACAGTGGAAACGAGTTCGATTTCGGCCACGACCAAATGATCGAGGCGAAATTCGAAGCGGTAGGGCAGAGCGTTTTGTAATTGCATCAACATCGAGCCGTTCATTGTGAATTGGCCTGCCATGTCTTTCCCGACAGCGCTGAAGTGATCGAGGGTCAAACGATCACCGTGAAACGTGGCCCCCCCATTGATTTGGAATAGTTGCATACCCGTCAGCTCATTTTGGTAAGTGCCCTCTTTCCATACGACAGCGCCGTGGACAATCGGATGCGCGAGCGTGTTTTCGAG
>JBDKJI010000111.1:0-2665 GCA_039796655.1 Chlamydiota bacterium
TTTGAGCGCATCGCCTATCACGGCATGAGCAATCTCAATCGGGGTACCGCCCGGGAGTTTAGCTAGGCCATACCCCTTCTGAGTGTAGGCGTTGATAGAAACAACTTCTTCCTTGGGATCCACGAACTATACCGCTCGTGATTGAAGAATTGGTTCCGGGCGGCGTCGGCTTTTCTTCATATTTTTCGTCTTCCCGAGCGGCGTGCTCTCGAGCACGGCCGCTCGCTCCAGATCGAAAATCTGAAGAAGCCTCCTTGCCCGTCTTGCAATTCTTCAATCCCTCTCGGTATAACATTGTAGCTTTAAGTGCGCCTTCTTGGCTTCTTCTTTTTCTTCCGAAAACGCCCACTCTTCTGAAGAGAGATCGACTCTTTACGAAATTTTTTACCGATCTTGGCAAGTGATAGCGTCTGCACACGGACACGCTGAGCTGCTGTCTTATTGCCTCTGTCTACCTTCACAAGATCCCTTATGAGAGCCTGGGCAAGACAGCTAAGTTGCCGCATAGTATCTGCAAGAGCCATTAATCTGTTCAATATAATTTTAAATAATATTACGCAACAAACTTGATATATCGACACGTTCGTGTTAGTAGAAAAATAATGAGAACGCTTGTCGTTTTATTATCAATCTGCTGCTGTTCCTTAAGCGCGACCCTCGTCGGTAACCCGGCGCTGGCCTCCATCCAAACTCGGGGCGTCATCCGCGAGAGCGGCTCGGGGTGGTGGAGTCTTAGACTCTCGTACGCTGGCGACTATGTGTACAACCAGCCATTCCACGATGAATTCCAAATCAGCACCTGCGAGGAGGCGTCGTCCCATTTGCAGATGTGGACGCAGACAGCTGTGGTCACGTTCAATATCCGCAACTGGATCGACATCTATACGTTTCTCGGCGCGTCGAGATTGCAGATCGATAATGAGGTGTACGCAAAACAGCAATTTGCCTGGGCTGTCGGTGGCAAGCTGATGGTCTTTGAGATAGGGCGCGTTCGGTGCGGCCTTGATTTTAAATACTTCCAAACAGACCCAAAACCTTTGTTTTTTGTCTGCGATGATCTTGCTTATAATGTCACAAGCCCTTCGTTTTACTATACGTACTATGAGATCCAAGGCGCCTTCGGTTTGGCGTACACGGCGAGATGGCTCTCTCCGTATTGCTCAGCGACGTACCTCGTCTCAAAACTCGAGCCTCATCCATTCATTGCAACCGTCCGTTTGCCTCAGATGGACTATGAGGTCGATGTCGTCTCGAAATCGGTAACGGGCGCTCGCCGGTGGGGCATTGCTGCGGGCGTGACAATCATCGATCACAAAAAAGCGACTCTATCTGTCGAGTGGAGGGGGTTTAATCAAAACAGCGTCAATATCGCAGGTGAATTGCGCTTTTGACAAAAAGCGACAATATTAAAAAATAATTTATACATACTAACATACAGAATAAAGTTTAAATCAAAAGGCTGTTTAGATATAATTGCATATAAACCTAATATAAAGGATTAACTTATGGCTTCAAGCATTCCGCCTTACGATCCAAGCCTCAGTCTTTGGTTGGACCAATTTAAGCACGCAATAGAGGCTAAGGCAGTCGCCGAATTTGAGGTGCCAGGAGACTTGCACGCAACATTTAAAAACTGGTTGGGAGCTAGATTCGTTGGAACAGATCTTCGTCAGGTCGGAGTATGGCAAGCTGTCAATCGGATTGCTAAAGAGCAATTTGCCGAGCTAATGAAAGACCCCGCAGCATGCCATGCCCCAAGTAGACAGGACAAGGCAAAGGATCGATTGGACGCAGTCGTAGCCACTCCAGATGCGTCAAACCCAACTGCGCGTGATATACCACCACCACCACCGCCGCCCGTAGCGTTCGTCGCAGAAGTGCCGGCGATCGTGACCACGGAAGCCTATAAGACTGCATTGCCTGTCATGGAAGTGGTGTGCAGCGAGGTACTAAATGAGCAACGCAAGAGCGGTGAAACTACTAAGAATGCATCCAGTGGCTGGTGGCATGACCAATTTATGAAGAAAGCAAACCAGCTCTATGCAGGTACCGAGCCGAAGAAACTAGAGATTTGTCAGAGTATAAATTTGGTGGGAGGGCACACAAAACGATTTGCTCAGATCATTCGATACATGACGTTCAGCATCCCACAGCAAGGTGGTGTTCCGATTGAATACCATTTTTCGCACTCAGGCCGTAGGGCAACGGTGCATTTAGAACCAAAAAACGCGCAAGTGAAAGAGGAAGGGGAACCAGCTGCGAAACGCCCTACTCCCCCTTCTTAGGGATCGTCCAACAATAACTTAAAACAAGAGGTTGTACGCTTCGGAGGCCATGACAACAAGCCCAACGCTGGCTGCGAGCACAAGCAGCCAGCGAATCTTCAGTTCCTTGTAGAAGAGGCGATCTGAAGGCACCTGCTGCAATAGGTAAATCGGCAGACCGATCGCAATCACAGCCAAAATCATCCCCGCAAAACCGAGTACGGAAAGGAACGCATTAGGCACAAGGACAACTGCAAGGTAGGCAGGTCCGATTGTCATGATCGCGGCAATCCACGAGCTAGCTCGATCGGAGTGAAGGGAGGCAGAGACCGTTTTTTTCAACGACTCGGCAAGTCCCACCCCAACGCCCAGCACGGAGGTCGCGATCGCCAAAAGAGAGA
>JBDKJI010000112.1:0-4586 GCA_039796655.1 Chlamydiota bacterium
CAAAAACTCATGGCATGGATGCTCGGCAAAAGGCTCGGCTTCTCAACAAGCGCCCTCAAAGATGGCTACTACAGATTTCTTTGGCTCGAAGCGCTTGCAGCATCCCAATCGATCGAGCCCCTGCAGGGGATGACCCCGCAACTGGGCCTAAGCGATGGCCAGATTGAAGAACACGAAGCGTATTGCATCGACCTAGCGATCCACTACGGATCAGATCAGTCTTGCTGGGGCAGACTCATTGTGCCAGCCACTTTTCGAAAAGAGTGGATTACCCATTTTGGGGCCAAGACAACCGATTATTTTCCATCACCCCTCTCAAAAAATCTCGATTTGACGTTGGGGATAAAAACAGGCTCCATGACGCTGTATCGGTCAGAATGGTCTGCTCTCAAAGCCGGCGACGTAGTCATCCTCGATCGCAACAGTTATGACGCTCGGCAATCGAAAGGTTTTGCAACAATCATGTTAGGGCCTACCCCACTATTCCAAGCTAAAATCCACCACCACCGGATCGAATTAATCGATTTTGCAACCATTAATGAGGCTTCCATGCCAGAACAAAAAACCGCTCCTCACCATCCCATGCATTTAGAACAGGCCAATGAAACACCAATCCCAATCAAAGACATCCCGATCCAGGTATCGGTCGAATTGGCACGCCTAAAATTGACGTTGGATCAACTCATGAACCTCTCGCCGGGCAACATGATTGAACTACCCATCCACCCAGAACAATCCGTAAGTCTCACCGTCGGAGGACAAAAAGTGGGCAAAGCAGAATTGATCCACATCGGCGAAACACTCGGTATCCGACTGATCGAGCTGGGTTAAAAAGAAAGGTCATTTGTAGAAATTTTTGGATACTACCAAAAACCACTTCCCATTGCAATAATATACTGGGTAATTTACGATCCAAGTGAGCATAGCTTAGCATCCGGACACAAGAACTGTATGGGCCTTCGCCAATTTTCGCTGACTTTATTTGCCCACTTTTCAGCGCTTTCCCTGCTCTGCGCAGATCCTACGCCAGAAGAAATCGTTGCGATACACGACGACATCAAGCAAGAAGAAATCGCCCTGTTTGACAGAAAGGGCAAATCGGAATCTACAAGCTCAAACAGTTCAGGTGGCTATACAATCAACTACAATACCGTCTCGATTTTGGAATACCTCAGATTTGCAAGTAAAATCTGCAATACGAATTTCATCTTCAATGAAGACGAGCTCGACTTCACAGTCACAGTAGTCTCAGATGCTCCCATCACGCCACAAAACGTGATGGCAACCCTTGTCCAAGTACTGCGCATCCACGGCATGCTCCTGCTAGAGCAAGACAACAACTTGGTGATCCATAAATCTGAAGACGTCAAACAAATCGCAAAACTCGTCACAGGTGAGGGCAGCGCCGGCGGCGCGGCCATTGTCACTCGGATTTTCCGCGTGAAAAATGCCAAGCCCGAATCGATCGCCGCGATCATCCGACCGATGATTTCAAACTCAGCTCTTTTGGAAACATCGCCTGAAACAAGGCAAATCATCTTATCCGACGTCACCGCAAACGTCGACAAAGTGGCCAACTTGATTGAAATCCTCGACTCCCCCCATTCGCCACTTGAGATCAAACGGTACGAAGCCAAACACAATCGGCCTGATCTGCTCGTCAACTTGGCCACACAAATCATGGCCCCTCTTGCCCAGGGCAACCCCCTGCTCATGGTGCCACAAGATCTGGCCAACACGATTTTTATCGTCACAACCACCGATCTCGGCGATAAAACACTCGACGTACTCGAAACACTCGACACAGTGCCGAAAAGAGAGTTGATGAGCCAACGGCGCCTCAAAGCAGAAAATATTTTCGTGTACGCGGCCGAACACAAATCGGGCGACGATCTCTTAAGACACCTACGCGTAATGGTCGATAACTTGCAAAAGTCGGGTATCCTCGAAGGCGATTTGGCCCCCACCATCGAAGGGGCACGCTACGTCAAGCAAACGAACTCCATCATGTTTTTCGGCTCCAAAGAATCGCTCGACAAAGTGAGAGAGCTCCTCGCAACGCTCGACGTTCCCACGGGTGAGGAACTCGAAAAGGGATCGTTTTTTGTCTACCGCCCCCTCCATCGCAGCGCCCAAGATCTGGAGATATCCATCTTGGAAATGGCTGCCAATCTCAAAGGGACCAAAGGGGAAGACGCCGGATTGATCCACTCGATCGAAAGCGTGAGGATTAACAACTCCACACAAACTCTGGTGTTCTCAGGTGATGAAGCGACGTTTGGCAAAGTCAAAGAACTCCTCAGCACCATCGATACCGCAAGCGACAAGGCACATGCTAAGGGAGGAAAGCATAACTTCTATGTGTATAAGGCTCAGCATGCTACGCCTGTCCAGATCGATGCGTCATTGAAAATGTTTGCCAAAGATCTAGATCACACATCGGCAGCTGACGAAGGGTTGATCCAAACGATCAACAAAGCCAAAGTCATGCCAGAGACCCGCTCCATTCTCTTCACAGGACCCGAGAGCGCTCTGAAACGATTGCAAGAAATCGTTCCCTCGTTTGATTCCGGCATTGCGCTAACCCCCGCCACAGATCAGTTTTTTATCTACAAACCTAAGATGCGTAAAGGTGAGGATCTCGCGAAGGCAATCACAGAAGTGAGTGACAACCTCAAAGACGATCAATTTGCCGATCCTGCGTTTTTGAAAACGCTCCAGTCGATGAAGTGGGTTAAGTCGAGCAACTCGTTGTTTTTCACAGGTAACCAAGCGTCGATCAAGCGCCTTGAAGATCTCATTGCTTCATTGGACGTTCAAACTGGGGCAAGAATAGAAGAAAAGAACTTCCTACTCTACCACCCTCAGCACGCATCCAAAGAAAAAATCGAACAATACCTCAAACAGATCAGCGATAATTTGCAGCGCAAAGAAGGCGACGATTTGGGAGCGACGATCCGCTCCATGAAGTGGATTGAGGCGTCGCAAAGTTTCATGTTCCACGGAACAAAAGAATCGATCGCGAAAGTGAAAGAGCTCCTGACCAATTTCGACACCCCCGCCGAAGCTCGCACCACAATTAAGCCAGGCTATTACATCTACAAGTTGGAGCACGCCTCAGGCGAAACAATCGAAGACGATCTCGATCAGCTCGCCAAGAATCTCAAAACCTCCGGTGCCGCCGATCCATCTCTGCTGCAAGTGATCGACTCGATGCGCTACGTCAAAGAAACAAACTCACTTCTTCTCACGGGAGATCCCAAAGCGATCGAAGAAGTGAAAAAGATGATCGCCATCTACGATCATCCAAGAGAAGTACAAACGGGCCCAATGAAGAGCAACTTCTTCATGTACAAACCGCAGCATGTACCCGCGTCCGCCATTGAAAAATCGCTGCGCGACGTAGGCGCGAGTTTAAAAAAAGCAGACCTAGCAGATCCCAGCTTGCTGACTGCCATCGACTCAGCCCGCTACGTCGAAGCAACCAACTCGCTCATCTTCACTGGCTCCCCTGAGACGCTCCAAAAGATCCAAACGCTCATCAAAGATATCGACGTCGTAGACACCAAGCACGCCCCCATCCAACAGATCGGGAAAACGACGTTTTTGCTCTACAAACTAAAAGCAGCAAACGGTCCTCAGATCATCGCCTCAATCAAAGCGATGACTTCCGATTTAAAGAAATCAGGTGAAAGCGATAAGAATTTCATCGCAGCTTTGCAAAGCGTCAAGTATGTCAAGGAGACTAACTCACTGCTCTTTACCGGGAAAGAAGAGGCTCTGAAAAAGGTAGAGGGTTTCGTTGCTCAATTTGACGTATCGAGCCTAGGCGCTCCCACTGCCCGGCCCACTCCAGAGCTGGGTTCGGCGACCAACTTCATCGTCTATAAACCCCAATCGCTACCGGGGCTCGAACTTGAAAAAATCATGCTCGATTTTGCCGAGAACTTAAAACTCGGCGGCCTGGCAGACCCCGACCTATTCAACGCGATCCACTCGATCCGCTGGATCGATAAGACACAATCGCTGATGTTCACAGGCACACCTAAAGCATTGGAACAAATCAAACAGCTTCTGACCCTCTTCGATATCCCCTCAAATATCACCACTGACCCACTTGCGGGGGGTCCTCAAGAGCCGTCCATCCAGGCCATCGACAACACAAGCTTTTTGGTCTACAAACTCCAGTTCCATAAAGGCGACGAGATCCAAGGCGCCCTCAAACAAATCGCCAAAGACCTCATCTTGTCGAATGCACCAGTCAACCAAAACCTTTTGAACTCAATCAACTCGATCCAGTGGCTCGAAGTAACCAACTCTTTGCTTTGCTCTGGCGACCAAGAGACATTGACCAGGTTGAGAGAGCTCATTAAAAATCTCGATGTTCCCTTGAAGCAAGTCTTCATCGAGATGCTCGTCATCGAGACGAATTTGACGAATGCCCTCAACTTCGGCCTCGAATGGGGCGGTAAGTACAAGTACCGAGATAAATTCGCCGGCAGCTTCAATAACATTGCGGCAAACGCCGACGGTTCAGGAACAATCGACTCAATGATGACGGCTCTCAATGCATTTGTTCCTTCAGC
>JBDKJI010000113.1:0-3458 GCA_039796655.1 Chlamydiota bacterium
TCTTCAAACATTTCAAGACAAAATTCTGGAGACAACCCTCTGCGTGCTGCGACGATATCAAAAGCGTCACCGACCGCGGCTGGAGAATAGGTTCTCGTTCGACAAGGACTCCCGTGAGTGGATTTAGCTATGTTTGGGTGCTCAGGGAGTTGTAAGAATGCTTCTCGATTGCGACCATGATGCGGTGTTTTTGCGACCAATGACAACTGCCCGGTAGCCAGGTCAAATACGGGTCGGATCGATCCGTATCCCCCTTCCCCCATCAATGGAATCGGATAATCAAAATAATTTTTTCCATCTTTTTTATGTTTTTCCCAGTCATTGACAAGGTTACAAACCCCAGATTGCGAAAGAGCTCTGCGCGTTGCTTGGAAATTGAGCACGTTCACAATACTTGTGGCTTCATCGTTTAAGGCAAAGTAGCGGTGGTGTTTCCCTCCGTAATGGGCCATTTCGAAAATAACCGCTCCCCGAGAGTCTACGAACAGTGTCCCGTTTTTATATTTGCCAGCGACTTTACATTTTGGGCGTTTAGGGTTGCAACTATTTGCAAAGCGGGTGACACGCGTTGAGATCCATTCGAAAAGACGGTCATCTTCTTGACTATTCAGAATAGGTGGTCGAGAAATCTTGACATATCGGTTGTTGTCTAGCTGTTCAGAGACACGACTTCGAATAGCTTCATCAAATAACGTGCCATTCTTACAGGCATTTCGTACTTCTTGACGAGTTTTGTAGCCGAGCCGCTTCATTGCGCTAGAAATATTGACCATGACTCGTCGGCGTTCGCCATGGCGATCATCAAATTCTAGATAGGCCCATTGCCAATTGTCGCAAGGCTTGGGATCATCCAATCCAATTTCTCGTACGGCTACGGCACTAAAGTAGGGCAAACAGACATGGCTCACCTTTGTGTTGGCAAGACGGGTTATCTTACGACCCTTTGAATCTTGTCCAAACAAGGTGCGCTGGCTCGCATAAGTTTCTGCAAGAACAAAGCCTTTTGGAAGCTGATCTACTTGGTTTGCCACGCTATACTATAATAACATTATTTTATTAATTTAACATTAATAATGCGTACGAATTATTTTAATACGCGCTATCTTAAAACTACTTATAATCAGTTATTTGCGAGCACTTCGGCTAGGGTAGGCGCCTGTTCTTGGAGCATGAGGGCGCGGTCGAAGCCGACCGAGACGCCGCAGGCATCGGGGAGGGTGTTTTGGGTGAGGTGGGGGGTGATGGGTGGGGTAGGGCCGGGTCTACGGGCGGCCTCTTGGGTGAGGCGGCGGAGGATTTCTTGAGGGTCGTTTAGTTCGTGGTAGCCGTTAGCGAGCTCCACGCCTTGGTAGTAGGCCTCGAAGCGCAATGCGACAAGGCGCCCCCCTTTGGATGTGGTTCTAGATAGGGCGGCTTCATGAGGGGGGTAATCGGTAATAAGGGTTATTCTGCCCTGGCCGAGCTTTGGCTCAATACAGCGGGACATCAAAAAACTCAGTTGGACGTCGCGAGGACTATCTGTGATCTGTGCTGAAGCGCCGTTGTCTCGGCACGTATCTGAGAGTGGATCGACCCACGGGTCGAGTCCTACGTAGCGTTTGAATGCTTCTGTGTAGCTCACGATCTCTTGAGATAGTGGCCCTAAAAACAGCCTCAAGAGCGCGCATGTCTCGTCCATACAGCCGTCAAATGACATGCCAACGCGATACCACTCGATCATGGTAAACTCGGGACTATGGCGGGGGCCCCATTCTCCTTTTCTAAAAACATGTCCCAAGTAATAAATATCGCCCGATCCATGTGCAAGGAGCGGCTTCATCGCGTATTCAGGGGAGGTATGTAGATAGTAAGGCGCTCTGCCGCCGGCATCGACTTGCATTGATTCGACGTTGGCATCGAGATTTGGGTAGCCAGACAACGCGGGGCAATCGACTTCGATGACGCCGCGCTCATCGAAGAACGTGCGGCATGCCTTGAGCATCGTTGCGCGTCGCTTAAGGCGGTTACGTAGCGCGGGAGACATACTCGCCGTTGCGGGTATCGACCTTAATCTTTTCGCCTTCGTCGACGAAGATGGGGATCTGGATCTTGGCGCCTGTTTCTGTTGTCGCGGGCTTGAGTACGCGCCCTGATGTATCGCCGCGCACGCCAGGGGAGGTTTCGATCACTTTCATTTCCATGAAGGTAGGTGGGTTGACCTCAATGGGAGAGCTTTTATAGAAGATCACCTGGTATACGGTTTCTTCCATCAGCCACTGTTGTTTATCGCCGAGAAGATCATTGGTGATGGTCACTTGGTCAAACGTTTTTTCGTCCATGAACACGGCGCCGTCGGGCTCTTTGTAGAGAAAGCGCATGTGCGCTTCTTCAACGTCGGCTAGATCAAGTTTTTCTCCCGATTTGTAGGTGCGTTCAACGACGCGGCCGTTGACCATGTTCTTCATTTTAATGCGATTGAAGGCTTGCCCTTTCCCCGGTTTGACAAATTCGTTGATGATGACCAGGTAGGGTTCTCTGTCGACCTCGACCTTCATGCCGACCTTGAGTTCGTTCGTTGTGACTGATGGCATAGTATCCTTATAAAAGGGATCATTATGGAAGTCCCCGCGAAAAGTGTCAATCGAGGATTCGTATCAAAGAAATTTTTGGTCTCTCGCGGTTTATCGGCGATCTCGTTACAATCACCCACATATGGAGCCATCGTCTCAAGAAGCTGATATTGCGCGCCAAACCCTCGAGCGGTACTCGGGCTGTGAGGTGGGTGAGTTTCAGTCCAATTTGATTTTGACCAATTTTCCTCGGTACGTCGAGTACTACGCCAAGACAAGAGGCGTTCCTATCAAAGAAGGCTCGATGTTCAAGGTGGCGCATAATCCTGCCGAAGAGATATCGATCCTTGATTTTAAGATTGGATCTCCCGCGGCAGCCCTTGTTGTCGATATTTGTTCGTTTTTGCCGATACGGGCGGGCATTTTACTCGGCATGTGTGGTGGACTCAGACGCCGATACCAGGTGGGGGAATACCTCGTGCCGGTTGCGGCGATCCGCGGGGAGGGGACATCGGACTCGTATTTCCCTGTGGAAGTGCCGGCGCTTGCCAATTTCTTAATGCAGCGGGCTGTGACTGAAGTTCTTGACCAAGAAAAATTGGCATACCACATTGGGATCACGTACACGACGAACACGCGCTTTTGGGAATTCAATGAAGAGTTCAAGCATCGTCTGAAAGTGACGAAGGCGCAAGGGATCGAAATGGAATGCGCGACGTTATTTACTGCAAGCTACAAGCGCAAATTCACCCTCGGCGCGCTCTTGCTCATCTCTGATCTACCCCTCAACCACAACGGCGTCAAAACTAAGCAAAGCTCGGAGAGCGTCTTTGAAAAGTACATGGCGGGCCATATTGAGACGGGTGTGAAGGTCTTGCAGTTTGCCCGTGGCATGCAGCTGAAGAAAAT
>JBDKJI010000114.1:0-8557 GCA_039796655.1 Chlamydiota bacterium
TTTATCGAGTTCCCGTTTGCTATCGAAGCCGTACCAAAACGGATCTTTCAAACCGTCACTCCCGAACACTTCTGGCATAGCGCTGCACGGCTCATTGGCTCCCACTTTCTCGCCGATGCAATTGAAACAGTACTCTTTTTGGACGCCGACGAGATCTGCGACGCAGCCCGGTTCAACGAGTGGCTCGGCTGCAGCGACTATCAGATGCATACCACATTGAAGCTGGCAAACTACTGGTACTTTAGAGAACCTGCATTCCAAGCCAATGCGTATGAAGACTCGATCTTGCTCGCTCAACGGCGAGCGCTCGAACCTAAACTTCTCTTATGCAAAGAAGAGCGCGATGCAATCTACAGCTCACTGCCAGGTCCCAAACGGCGCATGGTATTCGGCGTCGACGGGCGGCCCATGTTTCACCACTACAGCTGGGTCAGAACACAAGACGAAATGCTCAAGAAAGTGCGTGCATGGGGACATAGGAAAGATAAAGATTGGGAAACAGAAGTGATGCGCGAATTTGCCAGGCCCTTTTCAGGCACCGACTTCGTCCACGGCTACACTTACAACACCGTCGAGCCCCTCATTGATTTAAGCCGCACTTTTCCTATACACGCCTTAAAACAGCCTATCGACCTTCACAAGGTGTCGACAAAACAGTTCACCGGATGGATCAAAGAAGCAAGCCCCAGAAGCGGCTGGACCTCTTTATTTAGCAGATAATCCACAGCGGTTGGTCGTATTGTGGTAATGCTTGGGCGCACAGTGGACGCAACACCCCATTATCGAAAACCAAAGGCAACCCAGTATCTGGATCGTTTTGACCTATCGACACAATCCAATGATTGGGCACCAATACTAACGCCGGCCGCCCTTCTTGTACCGTCTGCTGTAAACATTGCGGCGCAATCGCTTTCGATCGTGACTCGTCGAGCGGGACGCCTCCTAACAAAGCACTCACGACCCCAAAAACGGCCCTCGCTGTTGATCCCAAAGCTGTAATTTTCTGCGATTGATTCTCTTCAATATGTCGCACAATCTCGCTCATCGGCACAACCTTGCCACGCAAACGCAAGTATTCCTGTACGGCATAAGGGCCACAACCACTCGACCCAGCGACACCTGCTTTTTCAATCGCTTTCACAGCAAAATAATATCTTACTTTGGCGCATATTTCTTCAAAAAATATCTTAGCTTTGGTAATAAAACTGTTATTAACAGAACTAACCATAATCAACCTGAAATTATCATAACATTAACGGTAATTTAATAAAAGCAACAATACCTTCATCTTTGTCGTTTTTTCTTAATGAAAAAAAGCTTGCCTTCAACCCGTCTCTTATCGATGATAGATCTCCATGTAAGAAGTGTGAGCACCGGTAGCTCATTTGGATAGAGTGCCTGGCTACGAACCAGGAGGTAAGAGGTTCAAATCCTCTCCGGTGCAATGTTTTTATATAAATTTTCTTGTGGCCCCCTGGGAACCAATGCCATTTTAATTGGCTGTGGCGAAACAAAGAGGGCTGCAGTGGTTGACCCTGCTCCTGGATCGTTACAGTTTTTATTAGAAAAAGCAGAGGAAGCAGGCCTTGTTATCGAAAAAATTTTATTAACACATTCTCATTGGGATCATATTGCAGACGCCCAGGCGTTGCGCGCGAAAACAAAAGCCACACTCTATGTTCATCCTCTCGACGCGAAGAACGTGGAAGAGCCAGGTTCTGACGGACTTCCCCCATATGTGCATGTACCACCCACCTTCCCTGACGTCTTCTTGCACGACCGCTCGCTCATCGAAGTAGGCTCTACCATTCACTTTGAAGTGATCCATACTAGAGGCCACTCGCCAGGCAGCGTCTGTTTTTTTGCCAAAGAGAAGAAGTTATTAATTTCTGGTGACACTTTGTTCAAAGGCAGCATCGGCAATTTGCATCTACCCACTGCCGAGCCGAGCCACATGTGGGATTCTTTAGACAAGTTGGCTCAATTACCCGCCGATACCATTGTTGTTCCCGGCCATGGCGAAGACACGACGATTGGCGCCGAGTCTTGGCTGAGCCGTTCTCGAGAGATTTTTTCGGAGTTATAACCTATGTCACTTGTTGGAAAGAAAGCCCCTGATTTTCGTTCGAAAGCCGTCATGCAAGGCAAAATCTTGGACGACTTTTGTCTGTCTGATTTTTTAGGTCAGTACGTCGTTTTATTCTTTTACCCACTCGACTTTACGTTCGTCTGCCCGACCGAGCTCCACGCCTTCCAAGAGAAAGCAGCCGAGTTTGAAAAGCGTGGCGCCCACCTCATGGGCTGCTCAGTCGATAGCTGCTACACCCATGCGGCGTGGCTCCAGGCACCCAAATCAAAAGGGGGCATCCAAGGCGTCAGTTACCCACTCATTGCCGATCTCAATAAAACGATTGCGAGAGCCTACCAAATCTTGCACGAAGAAGAAGGGATCGCGTACCGCGCGTTATTTCTGATCGACAAAGAAGGCATTGTTCGGCACGAGCTTGTCAATGACCTGCCCCTCGGCCGCTGTGTCAATGAAGCCCTCCGCGTCCTGGATGCTCTCATGTTCCATGAAAAACATGGCGAAGTGTGTCCTGCGAACTGGAAGTCGGGGGACAAATCGATGAAACCATCCGAACAAGGACTTACGGAGTACTTTCGATGAAATCGATAACGACCTTTCTTTTTTGTTTTACAACACTGCTCTGCAGTGGTGAACACAGCCGCTTTTTGCATGACGATTGGAGCACTCATCAGCCGGTTTTATTTGCGGCTGCCAATACTACTAAGGGTCCGATCATTGAATTTGGCTGTGGCTATGGAAGCACCGATATGCTCCATGAAATTTGCGCAAAAGAAGGGCGCCTCCTCATCAGTCTTGATGATCACTCCGATTGGCTGAATCGCTTTGCGACAAAATACAAAGACACCCCTTGGCATCGATTTGTCCACGTCCCTGGGAAAAACTACCACCAACCAGAAGACCCATCTCATTGGATTTGCTTTCTCGATACCTTCGAGCCACTGCAATCAATTGAGTTTGACGTCTGTTTCATCGATCAGGCACCTTGGCTAGCTCGCTATGAGACCGTCAAACGGGTCAAAGACAAAGCGCTCTTCGTGATCGTGCACGATGTCGATTATTTTGCGCGAAATCACATTTTTGGCTCAACGATTCGCCCCATTCAAAATCGAACACCAGGCATCTTTGATTTTTCTGATCTCTTTCGTTCGTTTCAGGTCTATTTTCCCCATTCACCATGGCCAGGAGACACTGGACCTCCCACTCTGATTGCAAGCAACCGCACGTCTACCTTACCAGCAGTTGATTACACAAGGCCGATCGTCATCAACGACCCTTAATCAAGCTCAACAGTGCGTTAAGTAATCGTAGAGGTCTTTTTCTGTTGTGATGAGGTGGCTTTTAAAGAGATGACATACGGGCGCTGAGGCATCGAGAATCTCTCGATCGCCCACGCCCGGTAAACAAAGCGCATGGATCGCTTTGATCTTCTCCCGTTTACATAAAAGACGAAGCCCCAAGAGATAATCTTTTTTACTATAGCCTTCAGATTCAACCCGAAAAAAAATGAGCTCCCGTTCAAAGAGCAGCGCCTGAATCGCAAAGAAAAGACCCGCGCTCTCAGGCGGTGGATGGCCAAGGCGATCGACAAGCTGGCCCAATGTGGATACCACATGGGGCTTGTCCCAATCTCCCTTTTCCGATTCGCCGAAAAGAGCCACAACGTGTCTCATAAGCCCACCCATACGACGAAGGGCTAATCGATGTAAAGGGGTATTATGTTGCGCGGGCGAGCGGATGGAATCTGGCTTCTTTGCCAAGCTCGGCTTCGATTTCGAGGAGGCGATTGTATTTGCCCACTCGATCAGACCGAGAGAGCGACCCTGTCTTAATCTGACCTGAGCTAAAAGCAACAGCCAGATCAGCGATCGTCGTGTCTTCGGTCTCTCCAGATCGGTGCGATAAGACCGTGCGATACTGGTGCGTTTGGGCCATCTGGACAGTTTCAATGGTCTCTGTGAGGGTCCCAATTTGGTTCGGTTTAATGAGGATCGCGTTTGCCGCCCCTTGCCTAATTCCGCGCTCCAAAAACTTGACGTTTGTCACAAATAGATCATCACCGACAAGCTGAATTTTGCCACCGAGCTTTTCTGTAAGATGGATCCAACCTTCCCAATCGCTTTGATCAAGGCCGTCTTCGATCGAATCAATCGGATAGCGCTCGACAAGTTCAGCGAGGTAGGCAACTTGTTCTTGAGAAGTACGCTCTCGAAACGACTGATGTCGCTCTTTCTTCTTCCTTTCGAAGTATTTGCCCTTTTCGTAAAACTCCGATGCCGCAAGATCGAGTGCAAGAGTGATCTCTTTACCCGGATGAAAGCCTGCTTTATGAATCGCTTGCTGCACGAGATCAAGCGCCTCTTCGTTGGAGGAGAGCATCGGTGCAAAACCCCCTTCATCGCCCACGGCTGTCGATAGGTGTTTGTCTTTCAAAATGGACTTCAGCGCATGAAAAACTTCAGCACCATACCGGATAGCTTCAGCAAATGAGGGCGCGCCAACAGGGCGGATCATGAACTCTTGAAAATCAAGGCCGTTATCGGCATGGACGCCGCCATTGATGATGTTCATCATAGGGCATGGTAACAGTGTCGCGTGCTGTTTGCCTAGGTAGTGGTATAAGGGTTCTTTGCGCGTCGCAGCAGCACACTTGGCAACAGCAAGCGATACGCCCAATATCGCATTGGCCCCCAGTACCGATTTGTTCTCTGTTCCATCTTTGGCAATCATGGCACGGTCGATCGCTTCTTGTTCAAGCGCCGATCGCCCCTTGATCAAATCGGCAATCGACCCATTCACGTGAGCGACCGCTTTGAGTACGCCCTTACCGCCATAGCGCTTTGGATTATGATCGCGTAGCTCGAGCGCTTCATGCGCGCCTGTCGATGCCCCGGACGGCACCGCCGCTTTGCCCATCGACCCATCTCGTGTGCAAACGGTCACCTCGAGAGTCGGATTCCCTCGGCTATCGAGAATTTCAAGCGCTGTACAAGAAACAATGATCGGCATGATATTAGTCCCAGGTTGTTTTATCACTTTTTGCAAACGCCTCGCTGAGAAGCGCTTCGTACGAAGAGAATCGCATTGCAGAGATTTTACCTTTCGTAAACGCTTTGCGTACCGCACACGTCGGCTCATTTGTGTGGTTGCAATCGGCATAGTGGCATTTTTTCGCATAGAGAGCCAGTTCGTGAAAATGACTTTTTACGTCATCGACTGTGAGCTGCCATACGGCAAAGCTCCGAATCCCCGGTGTATCAACGCAATACCCCCCGCCTGGTAGCCGTACTAGTTCCGCTGTTGCCGTCGTATGAGCACCCTTCGATGTGGTCTTGGTGAGCTGTCCTACCTTCAGCTGCGTCTGGAACGCCGCGTTCAACAACGACGATTTACCCACGCCCGACTGCCCAGACACCACCGTCGTCTTGTTTTGGAGCAACCCGCGGAGAGCTGCGACCCCTGTACCATCGATCGAGCTCACAGAAACAATCGGGAGTCCGAGTCGTTCGTACACGGAAAGAAACTCCGTGTAAAGCTGCTTTACATCATCGTCTTTGAGCAAATCGATCTTGTTAATCACAACGATGGGATGGAGCCCCCCTTTTTCGGCTGCGATCAGGTAACGATCGACCAGCGCTGGCTTGAGTGGCGGCTCCACAACGGAGACAACAATCAAGAGCTGATCGACGTTGGTTGCGATCACTTGCTCCTTTTTTCCGGTGATATCGACGCGCGATAAAATGGTCGTCCTCGGTTCAACGTCGGCAATCGACCCTTCTTCTGTAATTCGCACCCAGTCGCCGACAGCGATTAAATTTTTCACCAGGCTCTTGTCTTTTTTCAGTTGCCCCTTTAACGAACAGACGATCGTCGTGCCGTCTTCGTGATCGACAAGGATTCTTTCGCCTGTCATTGACACAACACGGCCACGGGGCAGCTGAGTTAAAACAACTTTCTCGACTTGGTCTGTTTTCTTAAATTTTGAGCGATCGCTTTTTTGTGCGTACTTCCGATCTTTTCGATGTTGCTTGCGATTGAGCGCATGAAACTGCTCTTCGTAATCGTAGTGTTTCATTGCCTCAATCCGTAAAGCAAAATGGCCCCTGCCGACGCAACGCCAAACGATGTGACGCCGTTACAAAGGGGAATCGATACGCGATGCGTATAGGCGTGCGTCCACGAGCCTGGTCCTCTGCCTTCGCTGCCAAGCACGAGCGCAACCGGCGTCTTTGGGATGGTCGACTTGAGGGGAGAGCCTTCGGAATCGGCAACCCACACTTCAAACCGCTCAATCCAGCTGCCAACTGTCGGTTCAGTTCGGTACGGCATGGTAAACGAGACACCCCGAGCCGCCCTGAGTACCTTGTCATTGAACAAATCGACCGTAGATCCCACCGTAACGACCCCCTCCCAACCCAAACCCCACGCCGTACGAAGGAGCGTCCCCACATTACCTGGGTCCTGTAGCCCATCTAGAATCAGTATGCGCTGCATCTGACCGATCTCTGAAGGGACCGGCATCATCACTTCGGCTGCCAAACCGTCGGGCTCCTGAAGGCCGGTGATCTTACGCAAGATCTCTGGAGTGACTAGATATTGTTCACGGCCGGCCACTAGATTGTGTTCTTCTGTTCCGATGGAAGCCAGGACGATCGATGGAGATAGCTCGCGGATCACTTTTTTTCCTGCCACCAAAACCGACTTTTCCCTAAGGCGAGCCTCCTTGGAAAGGCGGATGCTTTGCCAGTGGGCCACTTTCGGATGTTGTAAGCTGGTGATCCGTTTTGCTAGCATCAGACCAGTATGGCCAATCACCCATTTCCACGAAAGAGCTCGCCCCATGGTTCTCTTGCCTTTCGCTCTGTCGTGATTGCGCTTGCCGTCCTCGCCCTGCCTCTTACCCTCCAAACAATATTTTTATATTACCAAGAATACAACCAATCGATTGAAGAAGTACGGCGCGTGCTCGACGTGATCGCCGAGGGCTCTGAAACCTATGTCCAAGATAGAATCGAGCGCGATTGGAAGATACTGGGCGCCGTTGCGGTAAAACCTATAGAACTCGGCGATGATCTGACTGTTTATAAGATCCGCAACCCCGGCTCATCTGAGGATCGCTTTGTCACAATGGATTATTTGGGCAAGAATCTACAAATTGGCATCCACACACCCGACGGCAAGGCAATTGCCTTTTTGCTACCTCTATCTGAACTTTACGAGACTCTGGAAGCGTTCGACAAAGCGCCTTACCCCATTTCCCTTGCTCTATTGGGATCTGACAACGCGCCCCTAATCGGGCGCGTTGTCAATGATGCGATCACCTCAAAGATCGCCTTGCAAAACACGCCGCTTACGCTCTGTTTGAGCGTGCCGCTCTCTGCTATCCGAGATAGCTACGAGAGGGAGCTTCTTTTTCGTTCATTGATCTTGCTCGGAAGCATCCTGGTCGTAGGCGGCCTGCTTTTAGCCATCCTAACAAGGCGTATGACCAAACCGATGCGACATCTTTGCGACACAATGGCGCGAGTGTCTGAGGGGGCCACCCACTGCCGCTACCGCCCCGACTGGATGGGCTTTGAAATCAACACACTCGGGGCGCAATTCAACGACACCCTCAATGCTGTCGAACACCACCAAGCTGCCGCTGCTAAGGAGCGCATCGAAAGAGAAAAGTGGGCCCAAGAAATGCGCCTTGGCCACGAAATCCAAAAGAGTCTTTTCCCAGAGCACATTCCCGATTTAGGCCACTTAGAGATCGCCGCCCGCTATACCCCCGCCCTCGAAGTCAGTGGTGATTTTTACGATTTTTTCCTCATTGACGACCACCGCCTGTTCCTCGCGATTGCCGATACCGCAGGCAAAGGCATTTCAGCTTGCATCTACTCCCTCGGCGTCCGAGGCGCTCTTCGCGCCCTCGGGAGAGCCAAACACAGCTTATCCGAAATGATCCTACGGGCTAACCAGCTCTTGATCGACGACACCAAACACAGCGGCATGTTCATCACACTCTGGGCCGGAGTCTATGATATGAAGACGCGAGCCCTCACTTACACCAACCACGGCCACCTGCCCACCCTTCTTGTACGAGAAGGCGCTATCGAAGAGCTCACCACCCCCGGCATCGCCCTCGGCGCCACCCATCTCGACACCGTCCCCACCAAAAAAATCACCCTGCGCCCCCACGACCGACTCCTACTCTACACCGACGGTGTGATTGAAGCCCACAATCCCCAAAACCACCTCTACAGCGGCGAGCGGCTCAAGGGGCAACTCCTCACTCACAACACCCTCGGCAGCCACGCCCTGCTCAATGCCCTCTTCCAAGATGTCCACAGTTTCACCAAGGACGCCCCCCTCCACGACGACCTCACCGCCGCCATCTTATACCTCTCGTGACTCAAAAATTGGGAAACGGGCAAGGAGGCTTCTTCAGATTCTCGATCTAAAGCGAGCGGCCGCAAGCGAAGATGA
>JBDKJI010000115.1:0-3345 GCA_039796655.1 Chlamydiota bacterium
AAGCTGAGTTTGCGCGGCGCCCCGGGCTCAATCGAAAGGCGTTTGCCTTTCTTGAGGCGTTGATTAATCCGGATGATTTCTAACTGGTCGTAGAATAGGGAGGGCGTGCTTCTTTGAAATGCAGTGTAGTAGCAAGCTTGCGTGCGTAAAAATTTTTCTTCGCGACTGACGAGGCGTCGGTTGAATGGACGGTCGTCTAACAGCCAGACAATTTGATAGCCGTTTTCTTGGTAGGCGCGGGTACGCGCTTCGATTTCTCGTAGATCGATCAAAGAGCACTGAATTTCAAAGACGATGTTCTGTGTTGTCCAATACACGTCGGCGATGCGGCGGGCGGCATCGATGGGCGCTTCTAATTTCACCTCTCCTTTGGGTAACGACCGAGCGAGCTGTAGCTGGATTAACAAGTGGTCCTCGCTGCGGCTGTAGAGGCGGCATGATGGGGCATTGCGAACGTGGTAGAAATGGGGTAGCCGATCCTTGCCCTGCCGTACGCGCACTCTCTGGCCGCACTCAAGGCAGCGAAACATTGCAAAGGGATTGGCTTGCTTTGCAAAGATACGTTGATTGTCTTCATCTAAAGCAAAGAAAGGCATGGGAAACAGATTGCAATTAATGGTCAAAAGATTACAATATCCTCCATGAGGAGGGAGGGACCCTCTGCTTTGCCACTCGCCCAACTATAAGATCTCGGTCGAAGGAGTTCATGACGAGTTCCACATTTAGTAATCCGCAGCACCAGCAAAAAATCGAAGAGCTTGTTTCTCTTGCCAAAGAGCAAGGCTTTATTACCTACGAAGAGATCAACGAAATTTTACCCATGACGTTTGATTCCCCTGAACAGATTGACCAAGTGTTGATCTACTTAAGCGGGATGGACATCCAGGTGTTGAATCAAGCGGAAGTCGATCGCCAAAAAGAGAAGAAAAAAGAGGCCAAAGAGCTTGAAGGGCTTCCCAAAAGGACAGAGGGCACTTCCGACGATCCTGTGCGCATGTATCTGAAAGAAATGGGATCGGTGCCTCTGCTCACGCGTGAAGAGGAAGTAGAGATTTCCAAGAGGATTGAAAAAGCGCAGATCCAAATTGAAAAGATCATTATGCGATTTCGCTACTCGATCCGCGAAGCGATCTCGATTGCCCAACATTTGCTCACCGGTAAAGATCGCTTCGACAAAGTAATCTCAGAAAAAGAAGTTGCCGATAAGGCCCTTTTTCTCAACTTACTTCCAAAGCTGTGCGATCTCATGAAGTCGGAAGATATGCTCTTGGAAAAGCTGCTCTTGCGCCTTCTTGAGCCGAGCTTAAAAAAAGAAGAAAAAGCGGACGTTTTAGAGTCGATCGAAAAATGTCGTATTCGATCGCAGGCTTACTTACGCCGTTTTTTCTGTCGCCACAATATCATCGAAGATTTTGGCGAAGTGATTCTATCGGCGTACGAGAGATTTTTGTTCCTTGAAAAAGAGATCCAAGAGTTGACGCCTCGTGCTGAGAAGAACAAGTTTGCCGCAGCCAAATTGGGCGCTGCTAAGAGAAAGCTGTTTAAGCGCGAGCTTGCGGCAGGGCGTAATCTGGAAGAGTTCAAAAAAGACGTCCGGATGCTGCAGCGCTGGATGGACAAGAGTCAAGAAGCCAAGCGTGAGATGGTTGAATCGAACCTTCGCTTGGTGATTTCGATTGCGAAGAAGTACACCAACCGCGGTCTATCGTTTCTCGATCTGATCCAAGAAGGCAATATGGGTCTGATGAAGGCCGTGGAGAAGTTCGAGTATCGACGCGGTTATAAGTTTTCGACCTACGCGACGTGGTGGATCAGACAAGCAGTCACGCGCGCGATCGCTGACCAGGCGCGGACGATCCGTATCCCCGTACACATGATTGAGACGATCAACAAGGTGCTGCGCGGAGCGAAGAAATTGATGATGGAAACAGGCCGCGAACCGACGCCGGAAGAGCTCGCAGCAGAGCTCGGGCTCACCCCCGAGCGAGTTCGTGAGATTTACAAGATCGCCCAGCATCCGATTTCTCTGCAAGCTGAAGTGGGTGATGGAGGTGAGAGCCAGTTTGGCGACTTCCTCGAAGACACAGCGATTGAGTCGCCCGCAGAAGCCACAGGATACGCCATCTTAAAAGACAAGATGGGCGAAGTTCTCTCCACCTTAACCGATCGAGAGCGAACGGTGCTCATCGAGCGCTTTGGCCTTCTCGATGGCAAACCAAAGACGCTGGAAGAAGTGGGCGTTCGGTTCAAGGTAACCAGAGAAAGGGTTCGTCAAATTGAGGCAAAAGCTCTGCGCAAGATGCGCCATCCCACCAGGGCCAAGCAACTACAGGCGTTCCTGGATCTTCTCGAAGGCGAATAGCATCGCATTGCATAAAAATTTCCACTTTACGTAGACTGCCGCGCACTTTTTGGAGTGCGGCATGTTGCGTTTGCTTTTGGCTTTGCTGGTATTCGGTGGGCTCGCGTTTGCCGAAGATGACGATCCTTCGATATTTCATCACGTTAATGTGATCACAGGCAATCTAAACGTCGCCTTCCAAGACGGTGTCGTGCAGGGCGCGCAGCCGATTGTCATCTCGAGGACCTACTCAAGCTCAGGAGCTCTAGAGAGAACTCCGCAAAATTTTGATCGGATTTTACAAGGACTTCGTAAGGGGTGGCTCGTCCAGGGCGGTTGGAGTTTTTTCCCCACACGAACATGCTCATAGAATTTTCCGAAAGGCACAAGGAAATCCGCATCTACGTGCCCGAGCCGGGCGGCAATATGGTCTCGTACACCTGCAGCCATCAAGGACCCAACCATGTCCTTTTTTTCACACCAACGCGCGGCCACAGTCAAATCGCCGGGAACATTGGTCGAAGAACAAACAGCCAACACAACGTTCTCCGTTTTGAATTGGAAACGGGTGTAGCAACGCTTCTTTTGCCAAATGGAGGCCACAGGACCTATTTGGGGCCTCGCCTTATCGATTATCGAGACAAGGGCCTGGGCAAACTGTTTTACCTGCTCGAGGCAGAAAAGTTTCCATCGGGGCACATCCAGAGCTACACGTACGATCAGAAGACGAAGCATTTACGGAAAATCGAATCGACAAACCCGTCTGGCAACAAAGTGTACGCGAGCATCGATGTGAGCGTCGGCGGCGGCGGTCAAGACGGCCCTTTGGGGATCGAGCTGACCACCTCTGATATGAAAAAACTGTCCTACCGAGCCATCCGACACGAAAATCGCGAGTACATAGAAGCATTAACAAACTCGTGCCGTCCTCATGAGACCTATCGGTTTGTCACGGGTCGTAAAGGCATTGGACTGCGCCTTGCATCGATTGATGTTGCAGGTAG
>JBDKJI010000116.1:0-7512 GCA_039796655.1 Chlamydiota bacterium
ATCCAGCAAAATGAGCAGCGTCTCTTCAATCTTAAACACTTCGCCCTTGTTACCGCGGCCAAAGGTGGGCGGATCCAAAATAATCCCGTCGTACATCTTCCCGCGCTTGGCTTCTCGTTTCAAAAACTTCACAGCGTCATCGACGATCCAACGGATCTTCGCTTTGTCTAATCCGTTGCGGCGCGCATTGTCCCGCGCCCAATCGACCATCCCCTTCGATGCATCGACGTGACATACTGCAGCACCTAGGCGCGCCGCATACAATGTAGCGCCGCCCGAGTAGGCAAAGAGATTGAGGATCTCTGCCTCAGGCCGAATCCTCTTGTGCATCCATGGCCATAACGTTGCGTGTTCTGGAAATGCGCCAACATGGCCAAAATCAGTGAGCGCCACTTTCAGCACAACACCCTCCAGGGTCATTTCCCAGACGTCAGGCAAACGTTTTGCAAAACGCCATCTCTCCTCTCGGTTAAAGACAGCATCGGCACATAGGTCACGTAAACGGGGGCGCCAAATCGCCTGCGGACATGGCCGTTCTAAAAGATAAGGGCCAAACTTTTCCCACTTCAAACCGTCGCCACTGTCGATGAGTTCGTACGTCATGAGAATGTCGTCGCTTTGTACGCCACGCGTCGATAGAGCGCTCCGAGTGCTGTCTCAACGGCAGCGTCGATGTTGAGAAGGCGGCTTTTTTTTGTCTGGATCATCCCGACATCGCACCTCTCGCCGCATCTACCCACAGCGATGTAGATCGGTTTACCTATCTCGCCTGCAAACCCGGTGATCGCCACCGCATCATCGGCGCCGCTCTCTGCAAGAAGCGTTTGCACCATGACCTCGGCAACATCTGGGCTGACAGCTCCCGGGACTTTCAAAAGTAGAGAGGGCACCTTTAAAAAGTGCCTTTTCCAAGAGTCGTTGTAGGCAACAATCGAGCCGAGTAAAAACTGGGACGCATTCGGAATAGCGACAAGGCTCGCCGCTAAACTCCCCCCTGTGCACGATTCGGCAAGTGCCAAAAATCGCCTGTGCGTCGTGTAGTGAGCATGCACGGCAGCGGCAATTGATTCTTCAGCAAAAACGTACGTGGGAAAGCGCTCTTTCAGCCACACAGCTGCCTCTTGGCTAGCAGATCCCTCAATACGGACGCAGACACTTGCCGCCGACGCCATGACTGTGAGATGCGTCTTCGAAAAGTGACGCCGCAAATCAGCCAAGTGCCCTTCCAACTCAGCCTCGGCGACCAAAGTCAACCGCACTTCATGCATGGGCGCTTTCCCAGATTGTGATCTGTTGCCGCACGAGCTGAGGGTGCCTTGCAATCCATGGGAGTACTCGTTTGCCGACCCGAATGGGGACGTTGATCCTTTTTTCCCCTACCTGAAACGGGGTGGCTCTCGTTGTTTCGCGCACCCATTTTCGGATCTCTTCAAACACAGCCGATTTGGGCGCCGCAATCACCTCATTGGTCACCGGGTCTTGGTAGAGCTGCGGGTACGAAAACTGCAGCCCCCACACAATGCTCTCTGGGCCAAATGACATCGGCCGAAAAACGCCATCGACGGGCGAATAGGTCAAAGAGTGAGGCTGTACCTGCACGACAGGGGTGCGAATTTTGACTAAAAAACCTTTATTGTCGATTTTATGCAACCATAAAGCGGCTCGATCTTGCGTCCAACAAACCGCGCCCCCCTTGTCCTCCGGGACTTGCCCCCCCTTGAGCGCGTCAATGGCTCGCTGTTGTTCGGCAAGCCACGTATCCCACGCGATCGCCTGCCCATCACAAAACACGCCGAGGGGAAATGCTGTTAACCCCGGCAGACGGTCGATGAGTTTTTTGAGCTCAGTCGCGTCACAGAGCACCTGAAACTTGAGCCACTTGGCCGCCTTGTATACGCCCTCTTTTTCAGGCGTCGAGATAGGCAGCGAGGTTTTTTGTTGCGGCAATAGCAGAAGGAGAGCACCGATCGAAATCAGAGCATCGGCGAGATTAAAAACGGGAAACGACCAACCCCAGAACACGACATGGACGTAATCGATGACATGCCGGTAGAGAATGTAATCGAGAACGTTACCCAGAGCGCCTGAGAGAATGAGGACCCAAGGTAGGCGCCACTTCTCGCGCTTTTGTAACCAGAGGATCGCCGCGATTGCGGCGATCCTGCAAGTAAAGAGCAACCCAGAATAGCCCTGGAATAAGCTCCACGCTGCTCCGGTATTGATCACATAGTTTAACGATACAGAAATGCCACCCACATTCTCAATCAACGGAATCCCACCGAATGGGTACATCCACCCCGCGAGAGGCGGAACAAACAAAATCGTCCCCCACTTGAGAGCTGCATCCAGGCCGATGAGACAGAGAATAAAAATCCAAGCGCGGAAAAGGCCCACTAAAGGAGCCCCTTTTCGAACTTCTCTTGCGCCTTGACGGTCATTGTCGCGTACGGAATCGCCTCGAGGCGCTTCATGGGGATCTCTTCATTCGTAATATCGCAATAGCCATAGGTGCCATCTTCAATCTTCTCAAGGGCGCGATCGATGTGCCTTAAGATCGTAAACTCTTGGCTTGTGACTTCAAGGTTGACGTTCTTGACAAAATCATCAGTTCCCTCATCCGCAGAGTGCTGAGAATACCCCTTTGCCTCATCGGGCATCGTCGCTTCTTTTTTCGTTCCCTGCAAAGCTTTTGTCACTTGCACGCGCAAATCTTCAAGGCGCTTTTTAAACGTGGCAATTTCATTCTTCTTCAATGGCATTCTTCTTTTCCTCCTGGATTGCCTCAACGAGCTGACCAATATCCTGAAAACGCTTGTATACACAAGCAAAGCGAATGTAGGCAACCATATCGGTTGCGCGCAAGTGACGCATCACGATTTCCCCAAGTTCCTGGCTCGAAATTTCCCGAACTCCCCTCGCAAGAAGGTCAGCCTTGATCTGGTCTGCCAAAGCTCTCACTTGATCGTGACTCACCCTCGTATGGCGACACGCTGCATCGAGACCATGCACCAATTTTTCGTGCTGAAAATCTTCGTAAGTCCCATCTCTTTTTTTAACTTGCAAGCTCAAATCGACCGTTTCAAAGGTCGTGAAACGCTTCATGCATTGGCAACATTCGCGCCGACGGCGAATGGCGTTCGTCTCGCTTGCTTCTCTCGAGTCTGTGACCTTTGACTCTTCGTGTTGGCAAAACGGGCATTTCACAACAAAGAAACCTCACTCTTGCTGGCGGAGAGAGTGGGATTCGAACCCACGGTACGCAGTTAACGCACACACGCTTTCCAAGCGTGCTCCTTAAGCCCCTCGGACACCTCTCCAAAGTGGGAGGCAGGATAGACGATTTCGAAAAAACTAGCAAGGCTGTATGCGTAAGTTGTTCGTTGTTAGATACGTATGAATGTGTTTGCCAAGCGTTTGGATGCACAGTTATAGTGTCTTTGTTGTAGGTCGATGAAGATGGGAAGAGTCAAGTTTTTTCTAGCGCTGTTGTGTTGTCTTGCGTGCAACGCAAGACAACCATCGAAAGTAGAGGCGAGTAAGCCCGTCGTTCTCGTGAGTCTAGCCCCCTACCAGTGTCTCATTGAACGAATCGTAGGCGATGCATGCGTCGTCAAGACGATCATCCCTCCCAACGCAAATCCCCATTCATTTGAGCCCACCGCGCGCCAGGCGCACGCGATGGCTGAAGGAGCCATGTGGTTTCGAATTGGCGAGCCGTTTGAACAAAAAGTGCTCCCCATACTGACCGAACAAAATCCCTCTTTTGTCGCGATCGATCTTCGCGACGGCATTTCTCTGATGGAAGATCGACACTTGGGTTGCCATCATTGTTCAATGGATCACATCGATCGGCACGTATGGATGAGTCCCAAAGTGACGATGATCCAAGCGGCGTTGATCGCCGAGAACTTATCAGAGCAATTCCCCGAACACCGAGTGGTGTTCACGGAACGCTCGCAAAAACTCGTCGAAGAACTCAAAGATCTCGACCAAGAAATTGAGGCAGCTTTGGCGTCAGTTACCGACCGGATCTTGCTCGTATCGCACCCCGCCTTCGGCTATTTCTGTCGAGACTACGACTTTGAGCAACTGTCGATTGAGTACGAAGGCAAAGAACCAAGGCCCAAGCACCTGGAACAGGTGCTTGGCCAAGCGATGGCCCACCATGCAGAGATGGCGCTTGCCTTGCCGCAACACAACAATAAGGGCGCTCAGCTCATCGCAGAAAAACTCCACGTTCCTGTGCGCATGATCGACCCTTACGCGTATGACTACTTTGCAACGATGCACCGTCTCGTCCAACTGATTACCGATCCGAGCCATAATCCATGATTGTGCTCAACGACATATCGTTTGCATATCGATCAGACCCGATCTTGCAAGACATCAACTTGGCCATATCCCAAGGCCAATTAGTCGGTGTGATTGGACCAAACGGCGGCGGGAAAACAACATTTTTAAAACTGATCCTCGGTCTCCTTGCGCCCACCAAAGGCCAAGTGCAAGTGTTTGGGCGCTCCCCGTCGGAAGCGGCGCTCCAAGTGGGTTACGTCCCCCAGGCGCACCGGTTCGATCGCGCCTTCCCGATCGCAGTATACGAGCTTGTGTTGATGGGGGCGCTCTCCGCATGCACATCGTGGGGACGCTACCCTAAAGCGGTGCGCCAAAGAGCCGACGCCCTTTTGGAAGAAGTCGGCCTCATCGGCTATCGCAACGCCCCCTTTTCGGCGCTCTCGGGCGGCCAAGCGCAGCGCGCTCTCTTCGCAAGGGCTCTTATGACAAACCCCAAAATGCTTCTACTCGACGAACCCACGTCGCATCTCGACCCTTCTTCGTCAAAGATCATCTTGCGTAAACTCAAAGCGCTGAAAGGCCAAACGACAATTCTCTTTGTAACGCACGACTATCAAAGCGTTGTGGAGATCGCCGATCAAGTGTTGTGTGTACAGGGCCAAGTGACGAGCTATATGCCAAGCGATGTGTGCGGTCACTTTGCCCTCGGTCTTTACCACGCGCCCCTCACCAAAGGACCCGCCCTATGATCGACTCTTTTTTATCGATGGCCGTTTGGGCAGCTTTACTCGCAGCACCGCTGAGTGGATCGCTTGGCTCTTTAGTGATCGCCAAACGGATCGCCTTCATCGCAGGGAGCATCTCACACGCCGTCCTCGCCGGCATGGGATGTTGCTTGTGGCTAGCGAGAACCTACGATCTACCCTGGCTTGACCCCATCTACGGCGCCTTTATTTCAAGCGTGCTCGCCGCACTTCTCATTGGCTGGATGCACCTCAAACACAAGCAGCGCGAAGATGCTGTCATCGCCGCCATCTGGTCAACGGGGATGGCCATTGGCGTCATCTTTCTGTCGATCACGCCGGGCAACAACGTCGAATTCATGAGTTTTTTATTCGGCAACATTTTGTGGATTCAAGACAGAGACCTGTGGCTGCTGCTCGGATTTGATCTAGTTCTGGCCGTATGGATCGCACTGAAATACCCACAAATCTTGGCCCTTGCCTTTGATGAAGAGCAAGCCAAAATCCAGGGCGTAAAAGTACGCCGCCTCTACATGACTCTGCTGAGTTTAGTCGCTATTTCGATTGTCCTATTGATTCAAATGATCGGGACCGTCCTTGTCATCGCCCTCTTGACGCTCCCCGCGCTCATCGCCGGCCTCTACACAACACGCCTCTACACGATGATGGGACTAGCCACGCTCTTGTCCGGAGCTTTAAGCGTGGTAGGAATCGGGGTCGCGTATCTGCTTGACTTCCCCCCCGGAGCCACAATTGCTCTCGTGCTCGCTGCCACGTACCTCACCTTGCTCCCAATCAAAATGAGCTCAGGTCTTAAGGCCCGAGATTGTTAGCGATTTTGGGTCGAGTTTTTTAGCAATGTAAATATCTCATTATTAACAACTTAAGCCATCTTTTTAACATCGATTGACTGATATTGGATTGCATCCTAAAATAGCGGGAATGTGGATCAAGCGCGATTTATTGGGTTTTCTGCAAGAGAGCACGGCTCCTTGTTTGCCGGTCAAGGTTTTAACGGGGCCCAGGCAGGTAGGGAAGACCTCGTTGCTGCACCATTTGCACACCCACAAACTGATTTTATTTGATGATTTAGGAATTCGGACTTTAGCAGAAACGAACCCGGCGCTTTTTTTCGAGCAATTTAGAGGCCCTCTAATTTTAGACGAGGCCACCTTGTCTCCCCAAATTTTTCCGGAAATAAAAAAAAGAGTTGACTCACAGAGAAGGGATCATCAGCAAACAGGACAGCCTATTTCTTTAGATATTTGGGTCACCGGATCAAATCAAACATTGCTCCAAAAAGCAGTGCGCGAATCTCTTGCAGGCCGAGCCAATTATTACTGTTTAAACACTTTATCTATTCATGAGTGGTGCCTTACATTCCAGAAAGAGTTCTTGTTGCAGAATTTCTTTATGCGCGGGGGATGGCCTGAATTGCATGCTTCGCCTAATTTAAATGCCATTCAATACCTTAACGATTTTATAACAACGTTTGTCGAAAAAGACATTGTTGCGGCAGCAGGCATTGAAAAAAGAACTGCTTTTAGTAAAGCACTGCAACTGGTTTCAGGAAGAATCGGGCAGCTTTTCAACGCGTCCGATATAGCAAAAAACATCGGAGTAGACACAACGACCGTACAATCTTGGATTGGGTTATTTGAACAAAATGGAATTTTACGCGTTCTCCCTCCTTATTACACAAATTTGAATCAAAGGTTAATTAAAACACCGAAAATTTACTTTGAAGATATAGGACTCGCCGTTCGGTTACAAGGCTGGAGTGAATTTGACCCGATTCTTTTAAGCCCCTATTTGGGGCATTTATTTGAGAATTTAGCACTTACGGAAATAGCGAGATTTTTTATCAACAGAGGAGAGGTGCCAGAAATATACTTTGTTCGGTCCAAAGAACAAGTAGAGATTGATTTTTTATTACGACTTTCCAACCAAAAATTCATAGCCATCGAAGTCAAGACAACGCCTGTTGATTTCACCTCACAGCAAACACAACTGCTCAACTCTTTAGAGCTGAATATCATCGATAGGTGGGTTATTTCCATCGTACGGTCTCATGATTTCGCAAATGCCCGCGTGGTTTGTTTCGATGAAATTTTCAACGAGTTATACCGCTTAACCGCGAGGGATTGAAGAATCGCGAAACGGGCAAGGAAGCTTCTTCAATCACAAGCGGTGTACTCTCCCCGCTCACAAATCCGCGAGAGTCTTGGACATACAAGGATCTGGCTTCAAGCCAAAACCCACCAAGAATGGACGACAATCTGCAGCAGCCAAATCAGCACCCTGACAGCTGTTATAACTTGCCGCACTAACAGACAGACACGCAGCGCCAAGGGCCTCTACTCTACTGATATACTGATCGCATGAAAAATCCAGTTGCCGGCTCTCCAACAGAACTAACAGAGGATCCGCGTCCTGCAGCAGCTGGATTGTCTTGACACTCCCCCTCCACGCACCG
>JBDKJI010000117.1:0-7915 GCA_039796655.1 Chlamydiota bacterium
GAGAGCAATGAAGCGTTGCTCACAGACGGCTCATATGCGAGTTGGGCTAGGGCGTCTAGCCATTGTGGGGCCAAGTTCAGGCAGGGGCAGCGGACAGCCTTACTTCCCTCTTTTTGTAAAAGAGGAAGGTAGAGTTGCTCGATTTCAAAGAGGGTTTCGATATGGTCTGATGTGAAACTTAAAGGGACGATGGCTACGACGGGCCGATTTTGCCGCCACTCGTGGGATCTCTCGCATGCTTCGTCGGTGTAGGGCTGAGTCCACTCTTCAGGACCAAACTTCGATTGAAATGACAGATGTCCCACTGCGCCTGGAAACTGCCGCATCAAAGCGTTAAATGAACGCTTGCATTCGGTGACATAAGGGTCGCCTTGCCGGACAAAATTGATGGGAATCCCATGGGCTGAGCAAAGTAGGGCTACGTCAGTTTCGGCAATGCTGTGCGATTGTAAAAACAATCGAATTTGGTGAGCGTATGCATTGATGAAAAGCGGATGGTCAGGGTATGAGCGGATCCAGTGCAATTGTTCAACAGATCGCGCCGATAATTTGTCCCAGAAAAAGCGGGCGATGCTGCCTGTTGTTGCGTAGCTAAATTGAGGGAACATGGGTAG
The DNA here is from genome assembly GCA_039796655.1 of Chlamydiota bacterium. Taxonomy (GTDB): domain Bacteria; phylum Chlamydiota; class Chlamydiia; order Chlamydiales; family SM23-39; genus JBDKJI01. Next base: position 615 of record JBDKJI010000117.1, read on the forward strand.
TACGACAAGTGGTCCTTTTGCGGCAGCCTCTTCGATTGCTTCTAAAGCCATCGAATGTGTTGCAGGTAGGTAGCGGTGAAAGGTGAGAGCTCCCAATGTCTTAGCTATGGTTTCCGTGTCAAAAAAGATGGGCGATTTCCCGCCGATCAGTTCATAGTCGGGGGCGATTTTGCGCGCGCGTTTGGCGGCGAGCCTGCCGAAGAACCAACGGTAGATTGGGCCTGATAGACGAGACTTAATGACGTCGGGGTCGGTCAAGAGCTCTCGTAAAAAAGGTTCTATCTCGTCTAAAGATCTAGGCCCACCGAAATTTACCAACAGACAACGCATCGATTGACCCGAAACACGCTCAGCATATAGCATCGAAGGCGTGATGACCAGATTCTTTTGTATTCTCATGCTCCTGATCCAAGTGGCCTGTTCGAGTTCTGTCGGCGGCAAGAAGGTGATTCGGATTGGCGTTGATGCGACGTGGTATCCGATTGATTTTGGTCCTCAGCAGCCCTACGTCAACGGCTACATTGACGATCTATTGCTTGAGGTTGCGACGCAGGGAAAAATTGCCTTTGAAAAGGTGCATGCGGAGGGCCCTGGTTTGCAAAGGGGGCTTGTGGAAGGGCAGTTTGATGCGATTATCACATCGATCCCTCGTTACGAATTTCTCAAAGCGCAATACGATTTTAGCGACAATGCGCTGAATCTAGGCCCCGTCTTGGTCACGCGGACCGAAAGCGAGGTGAAGAAACTCGACCGTCTTCAGGGGCATATGGTGGGCGTTCTTGAAGGGGATGATGCCGTGGCTTTGCTTCGCACATATCCGAGCGTGATCATTCGTCACTACGGCTCCGTGCCGGAGCTACTCAATGCGGTCGTTCAGCAAGAGACCAGCGGCGCGCTTCTTAGCTTGGTGCCCGCTGCCAGCTACGTGACCGACCTCTATCAAGGGGTTTTGCATATTGCGTCGCGTCCTCTGACAGGCGAAGGACTTCATATTGTCGTATCGAAGAAAGGCAATACGGCGATTGTTCCCTTTTTCAACAGGGCTCTCAAGGTTTTGAAGAAGAAGAAGACTGTGGACCATTTGCTGACGAAGTGGCAGTTGAACCTATCCGAGTAAAAAGTTTCGGATAGGTTCCTTGGCTGATTAAACAATTCGGCAGCGATCGTGCAGGGAGTATTCTTCGCGTACCTTGGCGAGTACGTTTTTGTCGCAGGGGTAGGGTTGGATGTTCCAGATTTTTTCGGCGTAGTTGCGAATGGAGTTATCGGCAGAGAAGGGGCCCATGCCGGCAATATTGTGCAAGACTGTTTCGGCCCATTTGGCTGGCGTTTGGTAGAGCGCTTCTACTTTTTTTTGCGCTTCGTAGTAGCTTCGCAAATCTTGCAACACGCGATATGTGTCGTGTTCGATCAAATGGCGGTGGATGTCGCTGAAAGCAGCTTCTTCTGCTGCGTTACGAGCGAAAGTGCCATCTTTGAGGGCGTCAACGGCGCGGCGGATTGCGGTGTCTTGCCTATAGATGTCCCAGGGGTGGTTGGGCCCTTCGTTTTGCTCGGCGGACTGGCCAAAGAGAAATGGCCACCATCGATCGCCAACGGACTGACGCATTTCAACATTGGCGCCGTCGTCGGTGCCAATGGTAAGGGCGCCATTGATCGATAGCTTCATGTTGCCCGTGCCGGAGGCTTCCCAGCCGGCTGTGGAGATTTGTTCTGATAAATCGGCTGCAGGAATGATGATTTCGGCTTTGGAAACGTTATAGTTCTCGATGAATGCAACGCACAGTCGGTCGTGGACAGCGTCACTTTTGTGCAATTTCCGCGCGATGGCGGCAATGAGTTGAATGACTTCTTTTGCGCGCACATAGGCAGGAGCGGCTTTGCCGCCGAAAAGGGAGAACCTTGGGATTCTACGAGATGACTGAGGCGCGTCGAGGATCTCTTGGTAGACCATGATTACGTGCAGTGCGTTGAGCAGTTGTCGCTTATATTCATGGAAACGCTTGATATGCACATCAAAGAGGGCATCGGAGCCAAGACATGACGGTACAGCAACGGTCTTCCCTTCGCTGCTATGTAAAACGCTTTCATGTTGGATGAAGTATAAAAGCGCTTCTTTATTTTGTTTTTTGACTTTTAAAAGCTCTTCTTGGGAGCGCTGATCACCGCCAAACTTGGCAAGCTTGCTCACCGTTCGAAAATCGGTGATCCACTCTTTGCCGATCCGTTCCGTGATGAAGGCAGAGAGCGCAGGATTGGCATCGAGGAGCCAGCGGCGCTGGGTGACGCCGTTGGTCACGTTGACCAATCGGTCCGGGTACATCTGGTGGAATTCAGGGAAAATCTTCGCTTTCAAAATGTCGGTGTGGAGTGCTGCAACGCCATTGACTTTGTGGGAGCCGACGATGGACAAGTTCGCCATGCGGACTCTGCCATGTTCTAGAATGGACATGGCACGCACTTTTTCCTCATCGTTAGGAAAACGAGTTCTCACTTCATTGCAAAAGTCCCAATTGAGCTTTTGGATCACTGCGTGTTGTCTGGGAAGTAGGTCTTTCAATCGCCCCTCGTCCCACTCTTCAAGGGCTTCTCGTAAAATCGTGTGGTTCGTATAGCTGCAGATTTCAAGACATGCATCGCGCGCTTCTTTCCACGAGTAGTCATAGTCCGTTGTCAAACATCGGATGAGTTCGGCGACCCCCAATGCGGGGTGCGTGTCGTTGATCTGAATGCGTGTTTTGTCGGCGAAATTTTTCATCTCGCCGTAATTGTGTCTGTGGTAGCGGAAGATGTCTTGGAGAGATGCTGCTACGAGGAGGTACTCTTGCTTGAGCCGCATTCGCTTGCCGAACTCGGTGTTGTCGTTTGGGTATAAGACGTCGGTGAGCGATGTGTTTTCTGCGGCCAAATCGAGCTGTCCGGCGTTGTAGCTTTGGAGCTGGAAATTGCGGGGCGATTCTTTAGCAGACCACAGACGTAGAGAGAGCACGGAGTAGTTTTCCATTGCATTGTAGCCAATCACGGGGACATCGTAGGGGATGGCTCTTACGTCTTCGTAGTGATCGAGCAGGGCAATCTCATCGCCGTGGCGGTTGCATCCAGGGACGATTGTGCCGCGATAGTGGACGTGCAGCGCGTGGCTATCTCTTCTGAGTTCCCACGGATTGGCGTTTAAGAGCCAGCAGTCGGGTTTTTCCACCTGGCGGCCGTCCCAAATTTCTTGTTCGAAAATGCCATATTGGTAGCGAAGGCCATAGGCCCAGGCGGGGTAGCTGAGCGTGGCAAGAGAGTCCAGAAAGCACGAAGCGAGGCGACCTAAGCCTCCGTTGCCGAGCCCTGCATCGGGTTCGCAGCTTAAAAGATCGTGGACGCCCCGCCTGAGTTTTTTCAAAATCCGTTGCACCAATTCGGTTGCTCCGATGTTGGTGATATTATTGCGGGTGAGTCTACCTGGCAAATACTCGAGCGACAAAAAGTAGGCCATCCGAGCGCCGCTGCTCTCCATGGTGTTCATGGTTGCGCTCCAATTCACCATGATCTCTTCACGCAAACAAGAGCAGAAGGCGATAAAGAACTCTTCCGTGGAAGCTTGATCCACGGTGCGTCCCGACGAAGTGATGATCAGGTGGCGAACTTTTTGGGCCAAGACATCGGCCTGGAGATCTAAAGTATCCATGCAGTCAGACCGTAGCGCAAACTAAGGCCTGATGTCAATTAGCGAGCGAAGATGGCGTTAATGTCTTCTTCTGTGAGGGGGCGGTATTTGCCAAGCGGGAGGGAGCCTAGTGTGAGATTGCCGATCCGGATGCGGGTGAGTTCGAGCACGTCGAGCCCTGCTCGGTGAGCGATGAGGCGCACCTCATGCTTTTTCCCTTCTTTGACTGCGATCTTGACGGTGCCTTTACGCACTTTGCGCACGTTGACGGGCCTGATCCATCGGTTATCGACACGCGCCCCTTCGGCAAGTGTTTCTAAGTGCTCGCCTGTCACTTCTTGCGCCGCTTTTACGACGTACTCTTTGATAATATTTGCCGAAGGATGGATCACGTCGTTGGCAAATACGCCGTCATTGGTCACTAAAATCAGCCCTGTCGTCTCTTTGTCGAGTCTGCCTACGGTAAAAAGGCGCTCTTTGGAGTGGGGGAATAGGTCGAGGATGATCGGTTTCCGACCGACGCGGACGCTTGAGCAAATGACCCCTTTGGGTTTGTTGAGCATGTAAATTACCTTTGATTCAACTGACTTAACGCGAGAGCCGTCGATGCGGATTTCGTCGACCATCGGGTCAACGCCTGTCTGCGGTACTAAGACAGTTGTGCCATTCACTTGAACGCGCCCTTCAAAAATAAGCTTTTCAGAGGCGCGCCGTGAGGCGATCCCAGCAGCTGCGAGCACTTTTGATAAACGTTTTTTTTCCATATACCGTTCGTGATTGAAAAATTGGTTCCCTAGCGACGTCGGCTTTGCTTTCAATTTTTTGTCTTCATTCGCGGCATGCTCTAGAGCATGGCCGCTCACTCCAGACTGAAAAATTGAAGCAGCCTCCTTGGCCCGTTTTCCAATTTTTCAACCCCTCGCGGTATAGGAGCGCCTGAGAGTATAATGGAATCAATAGTTCTGGTACACTCCCCGTTTGTATGGGACCAAAACTCATTCTAATGCGCCATGGCCAGTCCGTCTGGAACAAAAAAAATTTATTCACAGGTTGGGTCGACATTCCCCTCAGCGAACAGGGAGTGCAAGAGTCGATCCATGGTGGTAAAAAAATAGCTCACCTCCCGATTGACGTTGCTTTTACGTCGTCGCTCATCCGCGCTCAGATGACGCTTGCGCTCGCACTGCTCCATCATGCAAGTGGCAAAGTGCCCACTTTTTTGCACACAGATCAACGGCATGCCATTCATAGCGAAAAAACTCTTGCATCGATGCTCCCTGTCACAATCGCTTGGGAGCTCAATGAGCGGATGTATGGCACTCTCCAGGGGCTCAATAAACAAGAGACTGCGGAGCAGTTTGGAGACGAGCAGGTGCACAGGTGGCGGCGCAGTTTCGACGAGGCGCCTCCCGGCGGCGAGAGTCTTCAAATGACGGCGCAAAGGACGGTTCCTTACTTTCATAGCGCCATTTTGCCCCACCTTAAGGCGGGGCGACACGTCTTTGTTGCGGCGCACGGCAACTCGCTTCGATCGATTGTGATGGAGATTGAGTCGCTCAGTCCAGACGAGGTGGTGTCGCTGGAGATTGCAACTGGTGAGCCGCTGATCTATTCTTACGAGCACGGGCAATGGACCAAAATCCCCCTTTGACATTTCCCGTATGCCAAACGGCGATCGACTGGGCCGCGGGGCCTTATGACGACAAGACGCTCCAGCAAAAACGGGGCGCGATCGACGCGTTGTTGTCATGTCGGTCTACCGATCGCTTTGTCTTCACGACATCGGGCGCTGAAGCCATCTCCCAGACGCTCTTTAGCGCCTATCTCGAGGTGGCGCGCCTGACGGGTAAGACCCATTTCGTCACAACCGCGATCGAAGAGGCGGCGACGCTCCAGATGATGCAGCGCCTCGGTGGGCTCGGTTGCACGATCCATGTCGTGCCAGTCACTCGTGACGGGATCATCGATCTGAAACAAATAGAGTCGCTTATCACGCGCAAGATAGCTCTGGTATCGATGTCGATGGCGTCAGGTTTGACGGGCGTCATTCAGCCCTACAAAGAGATCGCCGATATAGCGCGCGCCAAGGGCGCGCTGATTCATCTCGATGCCGCCCATGCGCTCGGGCGGTTTCATTTCGCATGGCATGAAACAGGGGCTGATTACATGACCTTCGATGGTGGCCTCATCCACGCGCCGAAGGCGACGGGGGGCCTCGTAGCCAGCGCATCGGCGCCGCTGGCTCCACTCATTGTCGGCGGCAACAGGTGGCGCGGCGGCCCTACTGACCCCGAGCGAGAGCTCGCTTTGTACGGAGCTGCCCACGCGGCTCATTTGTACCTCGATGCGATGAGTTTGGAAGGGGCGCGCCTGCGCGATCAGTTTGAAACACAGCTCGTGGCTGCGATACCCGGGGCGGCGGTGTTGTACCAAGACCAGCTTCGATCGCCGAACGTCTCGTGTGTACTATTGCCCAGGACGCACCAAGAGACGCTTTTGTATTATTTACAACCAAAGACACCGATCTTGACACAGATCGGTGGGCATTATGCTCCCCATCTCAAGCAACTGTTAATGAAGCAAGGCGTGGATCCCACGACGGCAGCGCGCACGCTCTCTGTCGTATTCCATCGGATGGTGTCATCAGGAGATGTGACTGAGTTTGTCGAAGCGCTTCGGGTTCAGGTGACTCGGTTAGAGCCTTTAACAAAGGGGCTGGCTCTATGAAACCGAAGAACCAAGCGCGCCTTGCCAGGTTAGATTACGTGGGGGCGTTTTCATCTGATCAAGCGTTCGATGAAGGACTACGCCTTGTCGTGGGTGTAGAAGGGTGGCTTTCTTTATATTGGCTCGTCGACACAGCTGACGGCGTGATTGCCGACGTTGGATACCAAGCGTTCGGTCCACCCGGGCTTTTGGTTGTCGCAGAAGCGATCTCAGAACTTGTGCTCCGCAAAAATTACGACCAAGCCTCGCGTGTGACCGCAGCGCTCATCGAACGGGAAGTGGATCACGATCCGATTGCTTCTGACTATATCAACCAAGCTCTGTCAGCTCTCGATGATGCAGTGAGGCAGTGTCTCGACATAGCGCTCCCATCCATCGATGAATACGAACAGACGCCCATTACAGCGCCTGAACTAAGCCAAGCGATCGAGGGGTGGGATCAGTTCGATCTTGCGATGAAGAAAAGGCTCATTGAAGAGGTAATCGACAAGGAAATAAGGCCTTATGTCGAACTCGATGCGGGTGGCGTCAGCGTGACGTCAGTTGATGAACAAGGCCAGGTGGAGATCGCCTACGAAGGTAGCTGCGTCACGTGCCACGCCTCCACAGGTTCCACCCTCACGGCGATCCAACAAATCCTCCGCGCTAGATTGCACCCTTCTCTCAGAGTGATCCCAAAACTCGACTGAGGTATAGCATTTTTATATGTATATTGCTCGTGATTGAAGAATCGGTTCCCTCGCGGCCGTTCGCTCCAGATCGAAAATTTGAAGAAGCCTCCTTGTCCGTTTCGCGATTCTTCAACCCCTCTCGGCATGTCATTTAATTTTAATTGCAGACAGGTAAACCACTAGTTTGACTAGTAGACTCCCAAGGCTTGGCCCTCGGATTCAGTGTTTCGTGTCCGAGCCCGTGCCCG
>JBDKJI010000118.1:0-6942 GCA_039796655.1 Chlamydiota bacterium
GAGATTACCTACATCGAGAAAGAGATAGTCTTTCCCTTCGGGATACAAAAATTCGAGAGAGCGTTCGATTAAAGAGACCTCTTGAATGACCTGATCGAGCTTAAAATTTTTCTCAATCGCCTCGTCAGTCACAAGATCGCGCAATTTTGCTTTAATAAAGGGAGTCCCCTTTGCCACAGCAACACGAACACTTGATTCGACACGGTATACTTTGCCATCGATGTTCAGGGTCATGCCCGGCGTGATTTGGTTGGCTGTCGTCATCTGTTCCTTATGATCTGTTGAAACTGTCTAAGCTCGTTGATTTCATACGTAACCCAAGGAACCCTTGGTTCCCGAAGTCCCCGTCCCCACCGCATATGCACCGTGCGAAACCCAAGCTGATGGGCCGGCCAAAGATCCATCGTAATCCGATCGCCGCATACCCACATCTGCTCAGACGGCACACCAATTTTTTTCTGGAACGCCTTGTAGGCATCGCCTTTTTGCGAGTCCTCGGGGATCGCTATCATACTAAAAATGGTTGTATCGAGACCAGCTTTTTCCATCTTCTCTCTCTGAAACGGAGGATATCCTCCAGTGACCAAAGCAAGCGGGCGGTCAGCCCCGAGCTGCCGAACCACTTCAAAAGCGCCTGGCGTGGGCAAAACGACGAAATGCGGGGGCATGGGAGCTGTCATCAAATGGAGCGCCGCCTCCACATCTTTCGGGGCAATATTCCAATCCCGAGCGCACTGTTCAATGGCAGCTCGCGATGAGACGGCATTGTGATTACAGTCCATTAACACCTGATAGGCCGTCGCTGCATCGCCCATTTGATAACCCAAAGCCAACCAGTGAGCCACGCACAATTGCATCTTATAAGGCGTCACAACCCCCGACGTATCGATCAGGGTATCGTCCAAATCAAAGATGATCGACAATCTTCACAAGCTCCTCTGCCAACTTATTCGAATCATGGCGGATCAAATTGCGCTTGATCAAATCACGCTGTGAGGCATCAGAAATTTTGCCAAGCATCTTAGAAAAGACAAGTCTTGGATCATCGAGATTATTTTCAACAAGCTCCCCTTCTTCGGCATACACATCGATCAACTTTTTGGGCGGTTTTTGATCGTTGATCAAGATATAATCAAACACATCAGCGCCCAAAAAACGGACTACCTCATTTAAATAGTCGCTTGTTTTGTACCGCGTCGTCTGTCCTTTGCGATTCATCAAGTTCATCACAAATACTTTCTTTGCGTCACTTCTGCAAATCGCGTCACTGACACCTTCCACGAGCAAATTCGGAATCAACGACGTGTGAAGACCTCCAGGGCCGATGACTACGAGGTCGGCGTTGTGAATCTCTTCGATGACGCGAGGGTTCACTTTGGGATCAGGCTCGAGGTAAATCGTCTTGTACCCACGATCTATCTCTTGTGAGAGATAGATCTCCTTTTCTCCCTCCAAAATGCGGCGATCCTCGAGCACCATTTTGAGCCTCACCTGGTGCGTAGTGACTGGGATAACCTTACCTTTGATGTAAAGAATTTTACCCGCTTCTTCGACCGCCTTTTCAAAACTGCCCGTCACTTTTTCCAGGGCCGACAAAAAGAGATTACCAAACGAATGGCCGCCAAGCCCCCCGTTTTCGAAGCGATAACTCATGAGTGAACGCATCAAACGGCTCGAATTCGACAAAGCAACAAGACACTGCCGCACATCGCCGGGCGGGAGTACACCGAGCTCATCGCGCAAAATACCCGTGCTGCCGCCATCGTCCGCCATCGACACGATCGCCGTCAGATCAAGCGGATATTTTTTTAATCCCCGCAATACGACAAAGTTCCCCGTTCCTCCACCGATCACAACGACCTTTTTGGAAAGGGCTCTGTTCATGACGCACTCTTGCGCAACTGCAAGACACCATCCTGCATCGACCTTGCCTGAGAAAAAAGGTAGTGTCCCGCAACGAGTACATTAGCGCCCGCTTTTACACAAAGATGTGCTGTTTCTGGAGTGATGCCGCCATCGACCTGGATATCAAACGGTTCTTTTTGCTGTTTGTCAATCACGCCCCCGCGGCGCACGTGGTTGCGTTCACAGTAGGCTTTTGTCAGCTCGATTTTCTCGATCACCTCCGGCATGAACGATTGCCCGCCAAATCCGGGATTGACCGTCATGAGCAGGACCATATCGCACTGTGTCAAGAACTGAGGGATCATCGAAAACGGCGTCTCGGGGCGAAACGAAAGCCCCGCCTGCTTACCGCATTTGCGAATGAATTGGAGCGTATCTTCGACATCTTCGGTCGCTTCAAAATGGAATGTGATCCGATCAGCGCCTGATCGAATGAATATCTCCACGTAATCGAATGGATTGTACATCATCAAGTGCACATCGAGAAATAAATTTGTCGAGCGCCGAATCGCCTCAACAGCACGAGGACCGAAAGTCAAGTTGGGGACAAAGTGGCCATCCATGATATCGATGTGAATGCCATCGGCACCTGCCTGCTCGATGCGCTCGACTTCGTCGCTCAAGTATCCGAAATCAGCTGATAGAATTGAAGGGAACACCTGCACTTTTTTGTCGGACATGTCGAAGGAGGCCTCCCGCAGTTGAGAGGTATATATACCTGGAATTTTTGTTCTATACAAGGCTGAAACAAAGAGAAGCGCGATACGACACGCCACCTTCTTCTACCATCGACGTCACAAACTCATGAGGCTTGGCGCCCTCCATGCTCTGAGGCACAAGCGACGCGGGCCCTGCCATGTATTTGCAGAGCAACTCGTCTTTAGCATAGCACTTGTCCCCGCTTTCCACTGCCTGGAGCAGCAAGAGAAACAGCTGCTTTAACGCTTCGATATCGACAGATGTGCGCATCTCAATCGGGGCAAGTCCATAGTAGAACTGCTCGAGGCAAAGCAACTTTTCTTTGCCAATTTTGCCCAGGGAACGCTTGAGCTCCGAAAGAGTCTCGCTTTGCTTTACGATCATCCCGCCGTTGTAGTCACGCAAAGAACCAATCACCCGGTTTAGCTCAGCAAAAACAAATTCTCTCGCCTTGTAAAGATCAATCGACCGATCTGACCGCAAGAAAGGGCGACTTTCTACATTGGTTCGAAACACAGTCGCTTCTTTGACATATTTGCGACGTAAAGACCCGACCCTGCGAACCCGATCAGCAATGTACGGCAAGAGAGAACCGCTTGCCTTAAGAATCTCTTGCACCGTCGGCTGATCTTCCGTCGTCACCTTAAGCAAAATCACCGTAAACCCGATGGTTTCCGCCGTTTGCCCATCAAAGGATAAAATCACCTGCGGCGGATCACTTAAAAAACGAATCTGCCTCGATAGCGCCATGATGTTGCGCAGCACTTCTTCTTCATTGCGCGGCATGAAAATCGGATGCATCAGCGATTCAACGTGCTGCTTTATCGCCTCAGGCAAAGCCTCTCTCAAACGCTGGATCTCGTCATGTGTAAATTCGTTTGCCTTCTGCACTTCCAAATAGAGTGTTTGGTATGGGTTGCCGCCACCGCGATCAGACAGGACCGACCCGGAGACTAAAGTGGCCTTAAAACACACAGTTTGTATCGAGTTCAGCAAATGGGACGCTTCAAAAACCTCGTGCTCCTTCAAAAAGCCAAGCCCCACTAAGACCCCCAAAACAGGACGGGAACCTGTCGCCGACTTAAGGTTTGTTTTTAAGAACTTTACATGGACAGATCTTTTGGACGGCAAAGAAGCCCCCTGCTGTAACACTTTGCTCATCGAATATAAATTCGAAATAATCCGGCTGATATGATGATAATCGCGCTCTTGCTTAAACTTTTCAGGACACTGCACCAAAAACTGCTGCATCTGAGCAAAAATCCCCTGATCGAAATCTTTCGAATGACTGTGGATCAATGAGCCAATTTTCTCCTGAATCATCGCCGTTTTGCCATCGGACGAGAGCCCTTTAAACTCGAGAATTTTACGCGCATGATAGTGCGACACAATGCCGAGACGAATCTCCGTTTCCACCGCCTTCAGATGGCGTTTGACCTCTTCCGCGTCGCTCGCTGATTTTAGATAGACGACAATTTCCGCAACACTCAGCAAGTCATCGCTTAAATGAGGCAATCGAATATCAGAGGCGAAAAACAGTTCCACATTGAGATTGCGACCTGGGAGAAGCCAACGGCTGATCATCTCATAAAAGAACTGAGAGCCGTTATGGCGATACTTGCTCAGCAAAAGCACGGACAGCGCACAAGGCGCCTTTGTCAAATCAGACCAGGTGATGAGCGGCAAAAGATCGGCAAACCTGGCCCTTTGCATTGCCAAGCGATGAGGGTCGGGCGTCAAAAAATCGGGATCGACGAGCCGCTGAATTAAATCTTGGGCCCCATCGCGGTAATGCTCCGATTGAATGCCTGGACAACCGAACTCGAAATCAAACTCAAGTTGCACACATACTTGATTCATTTGAACAACCCTCGAAATTGTCAATCTATCGAAGTGTGTTAGAAAAAATAAAGAAAAATTTTTAGAATCAAATTTTTTGTAATGTTTTTGCGCAATAAATGATAACAAAAAATTATCTGTAAGTACATAACAACCAATAATTTACGACCGATCTCAGCAGTGAGATTACGAACTAAAAAAATCGTACGAATTAAAAAAACTACATCAAAATATTGGTTTGTTTTTCGGCAAATATTTTTGTAAAATTACGAAACCCAAAATACCGCCACATCGCTACTTGCTATTATTCCTCTGAATTTGGTAATCTTTTTCCTTTAACGTGAAGGCGATCTCGCTTGCGCGTTTTTATAAACAGGAGAAACCATCAAACCATGCCAACCAAACACACATCTACAAACCCTCATGACTGGAATGCGAGTAACGTCCTCGATGACGTCGATTTTCAAGAAAGCGAAGCCCGCCTCTTTAGAGATCTCCTGTATGGCAAAGGTAAAAAAGGCGAAGAAGATTCTCTCGCAATGCTCAACGCGGGCCAGATTTTAAGCGGCCGCATTGTCGAGATCTCCAAAGACTACGTCGTCATCGATGTCGGCTTGAAATCAGAAGGTCTTGTGCCTGCGCAAGAGTTCGCAGAGCCTGAAGAGCTTGTTTTGAACGGGAATGTAGAGGTCTATCTCGACCAAACGGAAGGCGATGATGGACAGATTGTGCTTTCTAGAGACAAAGCGAGAAAATTCAGACAGTGGGAATACATCGTCAAGAATTGCTCCGAAGGCTCAATCGTCAAGGGTAAAGTCATCCGCAAAGTAAAAGGCGGCTTAATGGTCGACATCGGCATGGAAGCCTTCTTGCCAGGGTCACAAATAGATAACAAGCGGATCAAAAACCTCGACGAATTCATTGGCCGCACATACGATTTCAAAATCCTCAAGATCAACATCGATCGCAAAAACATCGTCGTCTCCCGCCGAGAACTTCTAGAAGAAGAGCGCGTGTCTCGCAAAGCTGAGCTTCTCGAGCACATTCATGAAGGAGCTCTATTGACCGGCGTAGTGAAGAACATCACTGACTTCGGCGTCTTCCTCGATCTCGACGGCATCGACGGCCTTCTTCACATCACTGACATGACGTGGAAGAGAATTAAACACCCATCGGAAATCGTCCGTAATGGCCAAGAGCTTGAAGTGGTCGTTCTCCACATTGACAAAGACAAAGGCAGAGTCGCCTTAGGTCTCAAGCAGAAAGAAGAAAATCCATGGGAAGAAATTGAAAAACGCTACCCTCCAGGAACGCGTGTCAAAGGCAAAATCGTCAACTTGGTCTCGTATGGCGCCTTTATTGAGCTCGAGCCCGGTATCGAGGGATTGATCCACGTCTCTGAAATGTCTTGGACAAAAAACATCACCGATCCAAGTGAGATGGTCCGCGTCGGCGACGAAGTGGAAGCCATTGTTCTGTCCGTCCAGACAGATGAAGGCAAGATCTCTCTCGGAATCAAACAAACCGAGCATAATCCGTGGGAAGACGTGGAAAAGAAATACCCAATTGGCAAGAGCGTGATTGCCGAAATCCGCAACTTGACCAACTACGGCGCTTTTGTAGAACTGGAGCCTGGCGTCGACGGTCTCGTCCACATTTCTGATCTCAGCTGGATTAAAAAAGTGTCCCACCCATCAGAGATCCTGAAGAAAGGGGACAAAGTCGAAGCCATCATCCTCTCGGTCGACAAAGAGAGCAAGAAAATCACCCTCGGTATCAAGCAACTCAGTGTCAATCCGTGGGACTCGATTGAAACGCTCTTCCCCGTCGGAACAATTGTCGAAGGCGAAGTCACCAAAACAACGGCATTCGGTGCCTTTGTCCGCCTCGATAATGACATCGAGGGATTGATCCACGTTACAGAGCTATCTGACCAACCATTTGGTAAGGTAGAAGACGTCGTATCCAAAGGCGATAAGATCACAGCGAAAGTAATTAAGCTCGATCCGGAAAATAAAAAAATCGCCCTTTCTGTCAAAGAATACATCGTCGAAAAAAGCAAGCAAAACCACGATGATATCGTCGTCGGCGCAGCAACGAAGAAAAGGAAGAAATGAACAAAGACCTGATTGCCATTTTTGAATACCTCGAGCGCGAAAAGGGGATTAAAAGAGACGTTGTGATCAACGCCATCTCTGAATCGCTCCGTGCTGCCGCTCGAAAAAGCGTGAAAGGTGTCGGCGAAAAGGTAAACGTCGAGATCAACGCGAAGACAGGCGAAATCGAGGTATTTGCTCAAAAGAAGATTGTCGAAAAAGTGGTCGACCCTTCGGAAGAGATCTCCATTGAAGAAGCAAAAACTTTGGAGCCTGAGTGCCAAGTGGGGCAAACGCTCGAAATTGCAATCCCCCCCCAAGATTTTGGGCGGATTGCCGCAGCGGCAGCGCGCCAAGTCATTGCGCAAAAGCTCAGAGGCGCCGAGCGCGACGTCATTTACGA
>JBDKJI010000119.1:0-3814 GCA_039796655.1 Chlamydiota bacterium
ATGGTGACCAAAATGTCTTTTGGCCTCTCCATCATCCGGACAATCCGCTTAAGTTTTAGATCGGTAGAACCTCGAGCTGCCTTGAGCCAATGCGAAGGAAGGGAAAACAGAGCCGTTTCACTCGCCGATAAAAACGCCGATATGCCGAGCAGGGCAATCAGGACAACAACAAGTATCATACCATTTGCGAAAAATAAATTCATAAATTACACAGCAGATTTTATTGAGCACCAAAGCCTGGAGCGAGGGGCCGACTCAATGAGTCGGCCCGAGTGAAGGCGCAGGCGCGCAGATATACCGCTCGTGATTGAATAATTGGTTCCGGGCTGCGTCGGCTTTGCTTTCAATTTTTCGTCTTCATTCGCGGCATGCTCTAGAGCATGGCCGCTCACTCTACACTGAAAAATTGAAGCAGCCTCCTTGCCCGTTTTCCAATTTTTCAACCCCTCGCGGTATAAAAGATGCCTGTAATTTATGAATTTACTTTTTGCAAGTGGTATCACATCGCCTTTTGGAAATGTACTTTGAGAAAGCCATCAGGGCACAGACCTAGATCTCGCATCAGAACCATCTCAATCCAAGCCGGATCTGATTGCGATGCCAGCGTCAGGTTGAGCAGCTCCTGCTCTTGGATCGCCGCCCGGCACTCTTTTTCCATCTCAGCCAAACGAAAATGCAATTCATCTAGCTCGGAGCTCTTCGCCCGAAGCATGGGGACATACGCCATAAGAGCCACAATGAAAAGCGCAAGCGCCCACCACCACGAACGGATCGACTGAAAGCCTCTCTGCATGCACGCCCTCTTCAACTCGTTATATACAAAACTAGGACACTTTTTACAACAGCCCTTCAAAGATGGACTGATCTATTTATTACTAAAACACTTAAGTCGGCTGCAGATTAAATAATCGGCGCCGTGATACCTGTCTGGTGCATATACTTGCCGTTTCTATCGGCATACGAAACCTCGCAGCTCTCAGCCCCGACAAAAAACAGTACCTGAGCCAGCCCTTCCCCCGCGTAAATCTTTGCCGGCAACGGTGTTGTATTCGATATTTCCAACGTCACATACCCTTCCCAACCGGGCTCAAACGGCGTCACGTTGACAATGATACCGCAGCGAGCATACGTCGACTTGCCAATGCACAGCGTCAAGACATTGCGCGGGATTCGAAAGTATTCGACGCTTCTTGCCAAAGCAAATGAGTTGGGAGGAATGATGCACGTGTCGGCGTGGATATCGACAAACGCATCGGCAGAAAAGTTTTTCGGATCGACAATCGAATTATAGACGTTGGTGAACACCTTAAAATCCTTGGCAACGCGCAAATCATAGCCATAGCTCGACAAACCATAGCTCACCAGCTTTTGTCCTTTTGCCTCGCGCACCAACCCATCTGCAAATGGCTCAATCATCTTATGATCTTGCGCCATCTTCCGAATCCATCGATCAGATTGTAAACCCACGAAAAACCTCCGGGCGGGAAGTTCGATTGTAGCGCTTGAAAAGGTTTTTCTGCTACATTTTTCAACGTGAGTTACATCGAATCATCCTGGTCAAAACCAGACACCCCATTTGAGGTGCCGCTAAGACCGCAAACACTCGGAGATTTCATTGGCCAAGAATCGGTGCTGCGCCGACTCGATGTGTTCATCAGCGCGGCTAAAGAAAGAGATGAAGCGCTCGGCCATGCGCTTCTGTCGGGTCCTCCTGGACTGGGCAAAACAACGCTTGCCCACATCATGGCAAAGACGATGGGAACAAGTCTCGTCATCACATCAGGGCCCGCAATTGAAAAACCAGGCGATCTGGCCGGTCTATTGACCAATTTGAAAAAAGGCGACGTATTGTTTATCGACGAGATCCACCGCCTTTCTAAAACAGCCGAGGAATATCTCTACTCTGCAATGGAAGACTTCAAGCTTGATTTGATGATCGACGCTGGCGCCAATGCGCGCAGCGTCCAGGTGAATTTGAACCCCTTTACATTAGTCGGAGCCACGACAAGAGCGGGCCTGCTGAGTGCTCCCATGCGTTCACGCTTCCAAATCGCCCTTCGCCTCGATTACTATGTACCAGCCGACCTGCAAAAGATCGTAGCGCGCACGGCGAAATTGCTCAAACTCGACCTCGAAGAGGACGCTGCCTTTGCGATTGCAGAGCGGGCCCGTGGGACGCCGCGCATTGCCAACAACCTTCTTCGCTGGGTCCGCGACGTCATGCAAACACAAAAACGAAAACTGGCGAATAAACCGGCGAGCCTTGCCGCCTTGAGCATGTTAGAAATCGATGAAAAAGGGCTCGACGACGTAGACAAAAAAATTCTAACCCTTATCATGGATCATCATGGCGGAGGTCCTGTCGGGCTTGGTAGCTTGGCTGCTGCCTTAGGCGAGGAACCTCATACGCTAGAAGAAGTACATGAGCCCTTTTTGATATTGCAAGGATTCCTCAGGCGCACGCCGAGAGGCAGAGAAGTAACGGATCTTGCATACCAACACATGGGGCGAAAAAAGCCTTTGAACACCGGAGTGAAACAATGAAAACCTATGTCACAGCGCTTCTCTTAGGCGCAGCCACGCTTTCGAGAATCTATGGGGACCATTTCGATAGCTCTACTTTCGAGCAAATCGCTGAACTGACGACGCCCCGCAACATCCAGGTCCTTTTAGAAAAAGACGTCTGTGAAGCGCTTCTCGAAGTCAAAGGCCCTTACTACCTATTCAATCCCCATGATGGATCGAGGGTCACGTCGGGACTGCTCGGCAAGAGGTTCATCGTCCGAGAACTCGAAGACGGCTTAAAATGGGGTGAAGAGTTCCCCGGCATCCACCAGTTCTATGTGCAACCCAGATCCCCCGAGACAAAGATCTTCGTCAACGGAGTCGAATATCCCGGCTCAATTGCCATTTTTGGCGTAGCAGGACAAATCAACATTGTCAATGACCTCGACATTGAAACCTATGTCAAGTCGATCCTCACCACCCAATTTCCCACACCGCGCGAACCTGAAGTACTTGCCGCCTGCGCAATTCTCGCGCGCACCGACGCCTATTACCGATCTGGACAAGGAATGAACAGTTTTTGGCATGTTACTGCCCAAGACACCGGTTATTCAGGCTCCGCCCTCATCGTAAATCGCTCGCTAATTGAAAAGGCGGTCGACTCGACAAAGCACTTGATTTTAGTCCATTCAAAAGGTGTGGGACAAAGCACCCCCTTCCCCACGACATGGACTGAAAATAGCGCTGGCAAAACAGCCCCTTATACAACGATGTTTCGACGAGACAGCGCTGTCCAAGAAAAAGGTGTCACAGCACCTCATGCGGCTTTGTCGAGATCAGAATCGCGCTGGTCGTATCAAATAGCGAAAAAAACGCTTGGAGCACTCTTTGATATGCCAAAGATCAAGTCTGTCGAAACATTCGTCGATGGCCAGTCCAATAAAGTGTACGGCATCCGCTTGAAAGACGATAGCGATTCTCTCGACGTCGATTTCTTTGCGCTGCAAAGCCATTTAGGTAAGAAACATCTGCAAAGCTCTGATTTTACAGTGACAATGCAAGACGACTCCATCGTCTTCAGCGGCTACGGCAAAGGCCACGGCGTCGGCCTGTGCCTCTACTCAGCGTCCGCCCTCGCCCAAAACGGAGAAAATGCAGTAAAAATTTTATCGAAATTCTTCCCAGAAACTTATTTATTGAATTTGAACGCAATGCCTGGTGATTTTTTGGGTGAATAATTTCGTAGACATTTAGAAACGCCCCCGTTTATACTTCTTCTTCGCCGGGGACCTTATGGAATAAGACGTCT
>JBDKJI010000120.1:0-4247 GCA_039796655.1 Chlamydiota bacterium
GAATCATGGCAAAAAAACTCAAGCCTCTCGGCAATAAAGTGATCGTACAACGAAGCGAAGCGAAAGTATCCAAGGGGGGCATCTTGCTTCCTGAGGCAGCGCAAGAAAAACCCAAGCAAGGGGTTGTGATTGCTGTAGGACCAGGGAAAACAAACGACAAAGGAAAACTCGAACCCATCGAGATCAAACCTGGCGATCAAGTGCTTTTTTCTTCCTATGCCGGCACCGAATACAAACAAGACGAAGAGACACTGCTCATCGTCTCCGAAGATGACATCCTCGCAATCGTCAAATAAAGGACAACGTATGGCCAAAATGCTCCAATTCCACGAAGAAGCTCTCCGTTCCGTCGCAAAAGGCGTGCAAACCCTTGCCAAAGCAGTCAAAGTTACGCTCGGTCCCAGAGGACGGAACGTCGTGATCGCTAAAGAAATGGGCTCTCCCATGTCGACAAAAGACGGCGTTACAGTGGCGGGGCAAGTCACACTAAAAAACAAATATGAAAATACCGGCGCACACATCGTCAAAGAGGCCGCGACAAAAGCAGCCGATAGAGCAGGTGATGGCACCACAACAGCAATTGTCCTTGCAGAAGCGCTCTTTTTAGAAGGGCTTAAAAACGTCAGTGCCGGCGCCAATCCGATGGATCTCAAACGGGGCATCGACAAAGCTGTGTACGCCATCGACGTATACTTGTCTGGGTTAGCCAAGCCGATTAAAACGGCGGAAGAAATACGACAAATTGCAAGCATCTCTGCCAATAACGACGCGGCAATCGGCGCCATCATCGCAGAAGCCATGGCAAAAGTGGGCAAAGACGGCACCGTGTCGATCGGCGATGCGAAAGGAATCGACACCACGCTATCTGTCGTAGAAGGGATGCAGTTCGATAAAGGCTATCTTTCACCCTATTTTGTCACCAACCCAGAAAAAATGAACGTCGAGTTCGACCAACCTCTGATCCTCATCACCGACAAAAAATTGTCCCAAGCAAAAGAACTCGTCAATCTCCTTGAAAAAGTGTCAGCCAAAGGCTCTCGCCCCCTACTGATCATCGCCGACGACGTAGACGGTGACGCGCTCTCCCTACTGGTGCTCAACAAGGTGAAAGGTGGCTTGCCTCTTGCCGCCGTGAAAGCGCCTGCTTTCGGCGATAAGAGAAAAGCGATCCTCCAAGACATCGCGACCCTTACTGGCGCCACCCTCATCACAGATGAGCTCGGCCACAACCTCGAAGAGATCGAGCTTTCGGCCTTGGGCAGCGCCAAGAAAGTGACCATCGGCAAGGAAGAGACCACAATCGTTGATGGCATCGGCAAGAAGCAAGCTGTCCAACAAAGAGTTGCGGAAATCAAAGCACAGCTGACGCAGCCCAAACTATCCGATTACGAAAAAGAAGGGCTCGAAGAAAGACTTGCCAAACTAGCCGGTGGTGTTGCCGTCATCCACGTGGGCGCCGCTACGGAAACAGAGGCAAATGAAAAAAAAGAGCGCATTGAAGACGCACTGCACGCCACACGGGCTGCAATCCAACAGGGCGTCGTCCCTGGCGGCGGCGTTGCACTCATCCGAGCGATGCGCGCGCTTGACAAGCTGCCCCTCACCGGTGATGAAGCCATCGGCCGCGACATTGTCAGAAAAGCATGCCTAGCTCCAGCAATTGCCATCGCGAACAACTGTGGTAAACTCGGCGAATACGTCGCTGAAAAGATCCAAGAGCAAGAAGGCGCCTGGGGCTACAACGGCCTCACAGACACCTTTGGCGATCTCATGAAAGACGGCGTCATCGATCCTGTGCTCGTGACGAAATCGGCACTTGCCTATGGCGCCTCAGTCGCGGGGATGATGCTCACCGTCGCCGTCATCTTGACCGACAAACCCGAACCCAAAAAACCCGCCACCGCACCCAACCCAAATATGGGCGGCATGGGTGGTATGGGCGGCTTCGGCGGAATGATGTAAAGCAGCTTCACACACAGAAAAGTTTGGCTAATGGATTATTGGAAGTTCCTGGTCGTAAGAGCAATCACGCTTCTTGTCTTGATCCCGTTGTTCGGATACGCCCTATTTGTTTTAGTCGATCTCATTCGAAACGCCTGGAAATCGGATAACTGGCGAAAAAAATGGGTAGCGATGATGCTCGTTGCCGCCGTGTACTTAGCGCTCAACGGTTGGTTTCACGGATAGCGCGTGTAAAGCAGCTTTACATGACTCACTCGTTGCGCCAGAACTGTGGCAAGAGGACGAGCAAGACGACGTAGTATTCGAGACGGCCGAGGAGCATCCAGATCGTTGCGAGCCACTTTGAGAGGGTTGGCAAAAAACAGAGCGAATCGGTGGGGCCTGCCGCCCGAAATGCAACGCCCACGTTGTTGAGTAAGCTTGCCGCAAGCCCGAGCGACGTCTCTGGGTCGATTCCGTCCAAGACAAGGCTTGCAGTACCGATAATCACAAAGAATGCCACGATGCAAAAGAACGCGAGCACAGTGAGGGCATTCTTATCGTCCACCTCCGCGCTGCCGATGCGCAATTTGCGGACGCTGTCGGGGCGATAGAGAGACTCGAGGCGGTTGAGGACAATCTTGTAAAGAATGTAAAACCGCGAAATCTTAATGCCGCCAGCAGTGGATCCCGACATGCCGCCGACGAACATCAGAAGAAGCATGAACATCTGCGCGGTAAAGGGCCATCGATCGTAATTGGCCGTCACAAACCCGGTCGATGTCTGCATCGATAGCGCCTGGAAACTGCCTTGCCGAAACGCCTCGCCCCACGAGTGCTGATCTTGTCCTACTAAAAATAAAGAAACCACAATCGCTCCAGTCGCTGCGATTGCCAAAAAGAGCCAAAAGTCGGGCGCAAATGCCTTGAATAATTTCATCTTCGCCACCTGGAAATAGAGTGAAAAGTTGATGCTGCCAAAGAGCATAAACAAGAGCACAACCCACTCGGTCGCTTGGCTGTGATAGCTTGCAATGCTGTCGTTACGGACAGAAAAACCACCCGTCGAAATATTCGATAGCGCAATGCACACTGCGTCAAACCACGGCATCGAGGCGTTGGTCATGACGAGAAGACACATCTCCGCAATCGTCAGTCCAAGATAAAGCTTCCAAAGCCGAGAAGCTGTGTCTTGCACGCGGGGACTGATCTCATCTTTGATGGGCCCTGTCGCCTCCATCTGGTACAAAAATTTGCCACCCACACCCAATACGGGGAGCACTGCAAGGAAAATCACGACGATGCCCATGCCGCCCATCCACTGGAGTAGACTGCGCCAAAGCAAAAGCGAGCGGCTCACCGCCTCGATCCCCGAATAGAGGATGAGCCCATTGTGTCGATCGCGCACGGGGGGCACCGTGCCCCAATAGACGTATGTTTTATCTGGGACGTGCGGGTTTGTGACATGAACCATGACTTCATCGCCTGTCTCTGGATTGTACGCCTTGGCAGAGAGCATCGAAGCCCCCGTCGTTGTAAGACCCGACATCGCCTCAAAATACGCATCGGAAAACGATCGAAGCGTATTGCTAAAATAAAACGGCAAAGCGCTGACGAACGCGGTGGCAAACCAAATCAGTACGACAAGTAAAATCGCCTCGCGCCGCAACAACGTTCCCTTTGCGCTTCTTCCGATCGAAGAGAGGGTAATTGACGCTACCAAAGAGACGACCGTCGCCGCGACAATACCCCCCGTCGCAAACGGTTGCAGGTGGGCTTCAAATGCGATGTACTGGTCGTACAAAGCGAGAAGAAGAGGGAAACAAAGCGCAATGGTGAGGTAGGTGAGATAACGGCCGAGAATTTGACAAATGATTCGGCCTAGCATCAGTGAAATAGCCTCGGCAGGGTGGGGATCTGGTCGCTTTCACACAAGAGAACAACGTGATCACCAGGCGAGAGCATCCGATGCCCTTTGCCAATCATCACCTGCCCTCTACTTTCGATCATCGCGATGAGACAGTTGGGAGGCAACTTCCCTTGCAACTCAGACAAGGGAATCCCCGCCAATGCACAATCGGACCCTACTTTGAGCTCGACGGCTTTGGCCGCATCATACGAAACCGAAGCGACGCTGAGAATCGTTTCTTCATGCAAAATGGCGAGAAGGCGATTGGCCACATTCACCCTTGCTGAAAGAGCCGGAATCACCCCTGCCCTTTCCCAAATCGGCGTAAAAAAAGTGTCGCTCATTTCAGCCATTGGTTTCAGACACCCCAGCTCTTTAGCTAGCGCCGCAATGAGAA
>JBDKJI010000121.1:0-3449 GCA_039796655.1 Chlamydiota bacterium
TTAAAACCGCTGAGCTGCACACTTTTTGCCACGCCGACGGCTTGCAAAAACTGCGATCCGACACAACTCGATTGGCATGGGATGCGCAAGGGCAAGTGGGAAAAGTGTTCCGGCATCATGCGCCCGCCTGAATGGTGGACGCTATCTCTGGCTAAAAACGCCTCGAAGAGTTCGACAAGGGGCGCGCCAAGACCGATCACCGTAGCTCGATCACGATAGTAAGGCAAAAGCCAGTCAACGCCAGGCTGCAAAGTCAACCCCGCCACAGCGCCCACCATCTCATGGCCGTTGCAAAACAAATGAAATGAGCCGCCCTTACTCTGCCGCACGAGCTTATGCATCTTCTCATCGACCATCCGAGATCGGATAATCGACTCAAATACTTTTATGACAAACTGCTTTGTAAAGGGGAAATTTTGAGTTGCAACTGACATGGGTCCATAATAACAAAAAACGAATCAAACTCAACGATCTTTCTTTGTAGATTTGATTTGAGACACCTTTTTAATTGCAAACCGCCTGCGTTTTTGGCTAACAAATTCCTCTTCGTCCTCTTTGCGGGGTCTGCCCCGTTTCTTGGGCAGCAGATCACCGATCGCAGATTCAATTTTAGGCGCGGCCTCATCGGCCAGGACCTCGGCTTTGACCGAAGAAAATTTTGGCTTGAAGAACGGTTGAAACATTTTTTTACCGCTATCGGCGCTAAAGAATTTCTCAGCTCCTTCGAGACGACTCGAAAGGTGCCGCAGTGATTCAAGACGCTGCGAAAGCGCTTCCAGTTTTGCATCGACTTTGATCTGATTGCTGCCACGCAGCGACGCCAAGAGGTGTTCTTCTCTCTCGAAGCGGGCCGAGAATGTGACCGAGGATGCAGAAGCGATATCGGGGATATAGAGAAAAGGGCGGCATGATACTGGCACTTGCGTATAGATATCGACCGTCATTTGCGGTTCCATTTCCACCTTGACGACCTGCTTGGGTGGACGACCTCGTTTCGGGCGCGGATTGAGCGCCTCGTTCGAATAATAGGTTTTAGATTTCGCGATGATTTGATCACGCGCTGTCTGGATGTCTTTGGGTACTTTTGCTTCAAAGAGCGAACGTTTCACTTTTTCTAAAACCACGCGGTTCACATCGAGATCTTCTTCAAAGACAAATTGAATGTTCAAAATCCGCAACCACTCAATGATCCGAATGCGCGAGCGCTCCTGATAATATTGCTGCCACTTTTCGAGTTCAGCAAGGTGGTCGTAGATAAACTCAAGGAAATTCTCACGTGGCTCTTTCGCAGAGATGATATCGAGGAGTTTTTCTTTGGTGTCGATGTCGTAGATCTTCTCGTGGACAAACCCTTCCATGAACTTCTTCACTTCGTAGAAGGTCATCTTCGGCACCAGGGCAAACCGATCGCCGCTTTGCTCAAATTCTTTTTCAAGGGCGCCGATCTCTTCAAGCCCCTTATCCAAATCGACGTAGAGCAAAAAGCCCTCCACACGGTCGAGATAAAAGTCTCTTTCATCATCCGCCTTAGCAAAGGCATCCATCAGCCGATGGTATCTGAGAATCAAAGGGGTCTTTGCTGTAGGCCAAAGAGACTTCATGCCGCCCATCGTATCAAATACGCTTTGCCGTGTAAAGACGAGAGACAAAGGCCCTAGGGACATCCTGTATCCAAGATACCTGATTTTTCATAAGTGACTAATAATAAGAAATTAAAGGATTAATTACGTGTTTTATTAATAATAACTTAATAATTATATTGTATAATTTATTGATGGGCATTGAAAGAATAGATTCAAAACTATTACCAAAACCACCAGAAGAATTGATTGGCCAAGACCTCGCTTCCAAAGAATTAGGCGTCACCAAAACTTTTGCTGACATGAAGGCGTGTGAACGCACAATGTTTGGCCGCTTTTCAAAAGGCCAGGCCCAGCTACGACTCGTCAATAGCAGAATAGCTGATCAATTTGGGTTGTATCAAACCGCAATCGCTGTGCGAGAATTACCCAAAAATCATACTCCAGAAATGTCTGAAAAAATGTACAAATCGGGCAGGTGGGCGCCTTTTGAGTACAAAGATGAGCAAGGCAAAACACAAACCGTGCTTGTGAACGTGCGTAGCGCTTGCAAACGTCTCGGATTTCAAAACCTTCAAGATGTACGTGAGGCTTGCCAACGAGGAACGTTGTTGGATGCCGAGACTGTGGCAACGGCTTTAGATCAGACTGAGGTCCGAAAGCAATGCAAAAAAAATAAGCTGCGATATCAACAGGTCCTGCCTAATTTTGCCAAAAACGAACGGCTGTTTTTAGATGTGTGTAAGCAACTTCAAACAGGGCGAACAGACAGCTTTTATAAACAATACGGCAACGCCACCACTGTCTACTTCATACGCGACGGAGCATCCTACCAAATCATCGTTAAAGCACCACGATCTGGCAAACCTCAGCAATTTTTCTCCCTCAATGAACCACCAACCGTATCGGATCCACCTCAGCAAGACAAAGATCAAACCACACTCCTCGCCGACTACATGAATATCCGCTACACATATTCACACGAAGACACAAGAAACGAATACGACGATGCAACATTGGACTGCTTGTGCAATGTGTCCCAATCTCTAACATGCGCACAAAGATTGACTAAGCCTAACACCCGAGACGGAGCTGTGGCCGTACAATTGGTACAGTGTGGTTCTCTAGAAAAGATTCAAGTTGTAACCCTCCCAGACAGCCAGGGCCGCCATATTGAGATACAAGGCGTAACGCTTGGAAGTGGGTCGATGGCAAGGATCATACCGTACATGGATTTACAAACAGGAATTGTGACTTACGTCGCAAAAGTAGCAACTGCAGAGAAAGTTGTTGCTCAGGCAGAACTACAGCAAGAATGGAAGTCTTATACAACACACACATCCATTTGGCCACATCGATACGCGGATCAAATAAGCAACAGTCGAGGGGCCCCACCTCTTACGTGCATTTATATGCCCCTTGCATCATCCGATGTTGTGGATTGGTTTGATGTCCCACGCGATCGATCCACACGAGCAGATGAGGTATGGAGCGTATATCGCGTTCCTGTGCAACAACTCCAAAAACTACACAGTCAAGGCGTCATCTTAAGAGATATAAAACCGGGCAATACACTGATTCACAAAAAGCTAGGCAAACCAGGATGCGGCACAATCACCGACATATCAATGGCGGTGAATATAGAGAGTACGAATTCCGCAGAGCAAGCGAGAGCCAAGAATTTCTGCGGTACAGCTGCGTGTTTAGCGCCTGAAAGACGACAGGCACTGCATCAACATGTGTTGCACCCATTCGTCCGTTACGACCCAAAGATATCACGAAAATCTGATGTCTACGAAATGGGCTTAGCGATGCTCCGCAGCCTAACAGGCAGAGATTATTTCATTGGCACTGCAAAGCAGTACCAAG
>JBDKJI010000122.1:0-4912 GCA_039796655.1 Chlamydiota bacterium
CATTGTGTCAGAGAGCGACTCACCCTTTTTGACTCCTGTTGTCCCTGCGTCAGAAAAGCCGATGACTTCGCCACCGAGCCTTAGCATGGCAGCTTCGAACGACAAGCGCGTGCGCGTCGACGGCTCGAAGAAACAGCTTGCCAAAATTTTGCCAGCGCATGATTGAGAGGGGGCAATATGGGTGGCCTTTACAAGAAGAGCGTCGATCTCTTCTTTGGTCAGATCTAAGATCGAGACGATGTCTCTGCCGCTGAGTGTTTGCATCGGTTCCACTCTACAATTTTTTTGAACACCTCGTCGACACCAATTTGCATCATGCAAAACGGCATGCGGCATTTTTTGCGCAGGCAAGGGGTGCAGCTTGGTCGCCCTTGGACCAACAACGCTGATTTGGCCTGGTACGGCCCGCAAAGCGTGGGGTCTGTTGCTGCGTAAAGACCTACAACGGGGTGTTGGATCGCACAGGCCAGATGCATGGGGCCTGTGTCGTTGCAGACAAAAAGGCGTGTTTGTCGCAAGGTGGCGGCAAAATCGGCCAGCGAAAGATGGGATGGCACAACGATTGCGCCATCGATTGCGGAAGCGATCTCGTGCATCAGGCGCTCTTCGCCGGGTCCTCCGGTGATTGCTATATCGCAGCCCAACGCACGTTGCAGCCGTTTGCCGAGCGCGATGAAGTGTCCTTGCGGCCACCGTTTAAAGCCGTCTTTGGAGCCGGGATGCAAGGCAATCCAGTCGCCCGCTGGCAAAAAAGGGCGCCCCTTCCCGTAGTAAGCAAGCTCGTGGTGGAGAGCTTGTCCACCGGCCGCCTTCACGATGGCGAGGCGGCGTGCGATTTCGTGGCGTGGGACATCTGCTAACTCATGCGTCAAAAAGGGCTCTTGCCCTTTTTGGTGTCCATGGACGCCGATGATTTGGCTAGCTCCGATTGTCGCAACGAGAGGGCATGTGAGTCGTTGCGACGCGTGGAACACAAGGACTGTTCCGTAGCCGCCGCGCACAAGTGCTCTGCGTAAGCGGACAAAGCGAGATAGCAAAGGCTCTTGCAGTACGTGAATTTGGTCGATCGACGGATTGCCTTGTAGCGCTTCTTGGCCGATTGGACTTGTTAACACCGCCACAAACGCGCCCGCCACACTCTCTTTGAGCGACGCAATCGCGGGTGTTGCCCAAAGCGTGTCGCCGAGGCCGGTCGTCGAAACAATCAAAAACCGTTTCGGATCGCCCTTTTCGGGTGTCGGCAACAGACGCGCGCACTGTTTGATCAACCAGTCTTTCATAGCTGTCGCAATGCCCTCAGGGATAAAATGGGCAGAGCGTCGATCTCAATCTCAGCTAAGCAGTGTAAGATGACCTGCGCTAATTGCAGGTTGGTAATCAAAGGAATGTGGTGGTCGACGGCGAGGCGGCGAATCAGATAGCCGTCGCTAAGCGAGCTATTTTCGCTGCGTGGGATGTTGATGATGCAATCGAGCTTTCTTTCAGCAAGTAGCGTCTGCACGTTAGGTTCGTGGGGTTCGTCCACCTTGTACACTGATACCGATCCTACACCCCGTTTTGCGAGAAAGTCATGGGTCCCTTCGGTGGCAAAAAGCTCCCATCCTTTCGCTTCGAGTGCGCGAATCGGTTCTAAGAGTTTGATGCGCCCGTCGCCGCTGCAACTGATGAGTAGGCGCTTGCCACCGATTTTCTGATCGGTCGAGAGCCATGCTGCAAAGAACGCCTCGAGAAAATGTTCGCTGAGATTCGCTACCTCTCCTGTCGATGCCATTTCGACCCTTGCAACAGGATCGGAGCCTTTGAGTCTGCGGTATGAAAATTGGGGTGCTTTCACGCCCACGTAGTTGATTTCGAGCGTCTCGTAGTTTTGCGGCTTGTGCTTGCCTAGCAGCACGTCAGCTGCGATCGCAATCCAATTGTGGCCTGTCACTTTCGATACGAATGGGAGTGACCTTGACGCCCTCACGTTGCATTCGATCACCTGCAGCGAGTTGTCTTTGGCGATGAATTGAATGTTGAAGGGCCCCGAGATCTGGAGCGCTTTTGCAATGGCGCGCGTGATCTGTTTGGCGCGTCGGATCGTCTCTAAATACAAGCGTTGCGGTGGTAACACCAGCGTCGCATCGCCTGAGTGGACACCGGCGTTTTCCACATGTTCTGAAATGGCCGAGATCACCACTTCGCCTCGATCTGCCACGGCGTCGATCTCAAGCTCTTTTGCGTGCTCAATGAACTTTGAGAGCACCACGGGGTGGTCATTGGCTAAAATCGTTGCTTCCGAGAGATATTTTTCCATGTCATGGTCATCATGGACTACGTTCATCGCTGATCCAGACAAGACATACGATGGACGTATCAACACTGGATATCCCACCTCTTGAGCAAACGCTTTTGCCTGCGCAAGGTTGACGGCTCTCGTCCAAGGTGGCTGATCGATCCCGCACTCTTTTAGAAGCGATGAGAAAAGGTCCCGATTTTCGGCCTTATCGATCATCACGCCTGCTGTACCGAGAAGCTGTAGTTTTGCCTTCTCCAATCGAGGCGCTAAGTTGTTGGCGATCTGCCCGCCGACAGAAACGATGATCCCTGATGGGTGCTCAAAATCGGCGATGTCGAGCACCCGCTCATAGGTCAGCTCTTCGAAGTAGAGGCGATCTGATTCATCAAAGTCGGTCGATACCGTTTCAGGGTTCGAGTTGATCAAGATCGTCTCTTTGCGGTGGTGTCTGAGGCGGCGCGCCATATTGACGGCGCACCAATCAAACTCCACCGATGAGCCGATCGAATAGGGCCCTGACCCGAGCACTACAATCGGTCTTTTGGCCGAAGGCTGCACATCGTGGCTCATGCCGTGATAGGTCACATACAAATAGTTGGTCGCTGCTTCAAATTCGCCTGCTAGCGTGTCAAGCCGCTTTACATTTGGGATCACACCTTTTTTGATACGCTCTTTTCGGACGGCTTCTTCCGACATCCCGAGTTTTTTCCCGATCGACCGATCGGAAAACCCAAGTTGTTTGGCTTGTCGCAGTTGATCAAGTGAGAGTGTCTCAGTGAATTGGACGAGATGGTGGATGTGGTGTAGGAACCACCGATCGATGTGGGTGATGCGGGCAGCTTCATCGACGCTGCCCTTTTGTTTGAAAAATTGGGCCAGAGCAAAGAGGCGTCGATCTGTGGGGCGCTTCATATCATCGATCGGATCGGCGATTGTATCGGGGTAATCGTCAATGCCGCTTGCGCCGATGTTGAGCATCCGGATCCCTTTTTGGAGCGCCTCGGGGAACGATCGCCCGATGGCCATCACCTCGCCAACGCTTTTCATCTCAGTGCCGATCGTCCGATCAGCTGATCTCAACTTGTGGATGTCCCAGCGGGGGATTTTGACGACGACGTAATCGAGAGCCGGCTCGAAAAAAGCGGTCGTTTTTTTTGTGATGCTATTTTGGATTTCGTGGAGTTTTTTACCGAGCGCCAATTTCGCTGCGACAAACGCGAGCGGATATCCTGTCGCCTTCGACGCAAGTGCGCTTGACCTGGAGAGGCGCGCATTCATTTCGATGACGCGGTAGTCGCTTGTTTTTGGGTCGAGGGCAAACTGCACGTTGCATTCGCCTTGGATTTTAAAGTGGCGTGCGAGTCTGAGCGCGATTTCGCGCAGCCCGTGGTATTCATCTTGGTTCAACGTTTGCGACGGGGCGACGACAATGCTCTCTCCTGTATGGATGCCCATCGGATCGAGATTTTCCATGTTGCAGATCGTGAGCGCCTGATCGCCCACGTCGCGCACCACTTCGTACTCCAGCTCTTTCCAGCCGAGCAGGTACTCTTCGATGAGCACTTGTGAGGCAGCGCCGAGCGCTTCGGCGACTTTGCTCTTGAGTTCTTTCTCCGATTCGATGCGCCCCGAGCCCAGGCCGCCGAGAGAAAACCCCGCCCGCATCATGAGCGGATAGCCGATCTCTTTGGCTGCTTTCACAGCCCCTTCGACCGATGTAGCGGCCCTACTGATCGGCGTTTTCACTCCGATCAATGTGAGGTTTTGTTTGAAAAGTTCGCGATCCTCAGTAGCACAGATTGCATCGACCTGCGTGCCGAGGACAGTAACGCCCCATTTCTTTAGAATCCCCTGTTTTTCGAGAGCCATTCCCAGATTGAGCGCCGTTTGCCCGCCGAAGCTCAAAAGCAAATAGGACGGTCTCTCTTGGACGATGATGCGCTCCACCACGTTCACGTTCAGCGGCTGCAAATAGATCTCATCCGCCATGCTTTCGTCGGTCTGCACGGTGGCGATGTTGGGATTGACGACGATGACCTTGTACCCTTCTTCTTTGAGCGCCTTGATTGCCTGCGAGCCTGAGTAGTCGAACTCGCCTGCTTGGCCGATCATAAGGCCCCCCGATCCTAGCAGAAGGACCTTTTTCATAATGACTCCACAAAGCGGTCGAACAAATAGGCTGCATCGGTGGGCCCTGGATGGTGTTCTGGGTGGAACTGTACTGCGAAAAATGGCAGTGACCGATGCGTGATCCCCTCAACCGAGTCATCATTCAGGCTACGGAAGAACACTTGCCAGTCTCGTGGTAGCGACGTCTCATCGATGGCAAAGCCGTGATTTTGCGACGTTAAAATAGCGCATTTGGCAATCACATCGAAACAAGGGTGATTTTGGCCTCGGTGGCCGAATTTTAACTTGTAGGTTTTGGCGCCGATAGCGAGCGCAAGAAGCTGGGCTCCGAGGCAGATGCCGAAAAGGGGCTTTTTCATCTTCAGCACTGTTTGTACGATGGCAATTGTCTCGTGGGCCCGGATTGGATCGCCAGGTCCATTTGACACAAGGACGCCGTCGAAAGGTTCGTCAGTAAAATTGTAGTCGTAAGGCGCCCTAACCACTTCTACCGGATAACGCAGG
>JBDKJI010000123.1:0-18938 GCA_039796655.1 Chlamydiota bacterium
AGGCTTTGGTGCTCAATAAAATCCGCTGTGTAATTTATGAATTTATTTTTCGCGAATGGTATAATACTCTCTGTGATCTCAAAAAGTGATTTAGTTATCCCCTTTACCTGGGCCGATCGAAAGCCTGCTTTTCTCGATCAGTTTGTATACATCCCGAAAGAATACGCTCATGAACAATCACGTCACTTTGACTGGCGTCAATTATTTCCCCAGATATACCGCGAGAGCTTTCAATTCAATCCTTTTGGGTGCGCTTCAGGTGGAAGGGGTATAGGCCCCATTAAAATAGAATTTTGTGCAGGCAATGGGCAGTGGATCGTTGAGCAGGCAAAAAGAGAGCCCGCGGTCAATTGGGTGGCGGTCGATCAGCGTTTTGACCGGAGTCGACAAGCGTGGCTTAGAGCTAAGAATGAAGCGCTCACGAACTTGCTTGTCGTTTGCGCCGAGGCAGTGGTTGTGTGTCGATGGTATTTGCCACCAGACTCTGTCGCAGGCGTCTTCGTTAACTTCCCCGACCCGTGGCCGAAGCGCTACCACGCAAAACACCGCCTTGTGACAAGCGCTTTTTTAGAGCCCCTTGAAAGGGCGCTTGCCGATACGGCAAGCGCCCTTTTTGTAACGGATGATGCCCCAACGGCAGCGCGGATGCAAGGTGAGATGCAAAAGCGAGTTGGGTGGGCCTCTTCAGGCCTTTATCATCAATGGCCTGGTTATGGGGTGTCGTTTTTCGAGAAGTTGTGGAAGGAAAAGGGGCGTCTCATCCACTATTTACCCTATGCGTATCGTCGAATTGCGAGCACGGCCTGAAGATAGCCTCGATTGGGAAAATAATTTACCCGACGCCAGCGCCCCTATTTTATGGCATTTTGACTTTGGCCCATGGGAGGCAAACGACTCGTTTTATGAAGGAGCGGCAACGCTTGCGCTCCACCATTTTTCAGAATCGATCTGGCCTCGCTTTAAGGACGTCACATTCGGCGTTTGCCTCTATCAAGGAGACCCGAGACGACAGGGACTTTCCAATTGGGTGACAACGCTAGCCCAGGCTTTAGCTGATGAGATCGAGCCGTACCTTTTTTTTGATGCGAGCTGGGATGGAGGCTTTGTGGAACGGTATGAAGCAGTGTCTCAGTTTCCCCATATTCGCGTTGCTGTACGAGGCTTGCCTGTGTTTCGCGGTCTAAGATGGGATGACCAAGGGCCGACCCATTTTACCGATACAGCTCGGACGATGGTTGTGATCCCAGAACAACTGACTCAATCTGAAAGGGGTCGTATCAATGCGTTTGTGATTGCGACAGAAAAGCGGGTTGTTTTCGGTTCGGAGCGAGCCCTGAACGAGGAGTGGGAGGGAATTGATGTCATACATACCCTCGAACAGCAACAAAGCGCTCGTCTAGAGCGGATGCTTGCGGGGTTTATTGCGGCGGGGGGAATTCGGGGCAGAGGGATTTGAACCCCCGACCTACTGGTCCCAAACCAGTCGCGCTAGCCAAACTGCGCTATACCCCGACACTATTAAGATGACGGGCCCAAGGTTAGCTGATCGCATCTATTTTCTACAATTGCTATATCATATATATCACTTCCTAGAGGCTCCCTATGAAAGATGCTCATGCCCTTTTGCACCAATTGTCCCAGCAACCGATTGACCTGACCAAACCAGGCGTTTTGAACGCACATCGAGTGACATCGATGTGCGTTGAGGCGTGTGGTCTCAAGCTGTTGTACGGCACCGAAAGGATCGATGATCGAGTCATCGACGCCCTTGAACGTCTCGCTGTGCAGGGCAATGCGCTTCAGCAGATGGAGGCAATGCAAGCGGGGGAGAAGGTAAATCGGATTATCGGGTTTCAAAGTGAAAATAGGTCAGCGTTGCACACGGCAATGCGCGATCAGTTTGGTCATACCCATAACGGCATAGAGGCGCGCCTCTATGCCGAGAAGGCGGCGCGTGAGCTACAAAAATTAAAAGGTTTTTTGGATCGGATCGAGGGCAAATTCATTGACCTTGTGCAAATAGGGATTGGGGGTTCTGACTTAGGACCTCGGGCCCTTGCGATTGCGTTAGAAGCGTACCACCGCCCTCATCACCGAGTCCATTTTCTATCGAATGTCGATCCCGATGATGCCGCTCAAGTATTGCGGCACCTTGATCTCACAAAAACCATTGTCGTTGTCGTCTCAAAATCGGGAACGACACTAGAGACATTGACGAACGAAGAGATCGTACGCGCTCGTTTTGCAAAAAAGGGGCTGAATCCGAAAGAGCATTTTGTTTCCGTCACCGGCGAAACAAGTCCTATGGACGACCCGTCGCGCTATTTGGAAAGTTTTTACATGTGGGATGTGGTGGGCGGGCGTTACTCGGCCACATCGATGGTGGGGGGAGTAGCCTTGGGGTTTTGTTTGGGTTACCAAGGCTTTTGTGAAGTGCTGAAAGGAGCTCATGAGATGGATCTCCACGCTCGCAGTACGCCTGTGCGGAGCAATCTACCGCTACTCAACGCTCTTTTCGGTATTTGGAATCGGAATTATCTTAAGATTCCGACTCTCGCGATGATTCCATACTCGCAGGCGCTACTGCGCTTTCCAGCCCACCTGCAACAGCTTGATATGGAATCCAACGGAAAACGGATCGATCACTACGGCCATCCGATGTCCATCCAAACAGGGCCCGTTGTATGGGGCGAGGTGGGGACCAATGGACAGCACTCATTTTACCAGCTCATCCACCAAGGGACAGACCCTATTTCACTGGAGTTCATTGGGTTTAAAGAAAGCCAATATGGCGAAGATATGCAAGTGGCGCATACGACGTCGCAAGAAAAGCTGCTTGCCAATTTGTTTGCCCAATCGATTGCCCTTGCGACGGGGCAGGCCAGCGATAATCCCAACCGCGTGTTCCCTGGCAATCGCCCGAATCGGATGGTGCTTGCTAAAAGGCTCGATCCATACACGATGGGAGCTCTTTTGGCCTATTATGAACACAAGGTCGTATTCCAGGGCTTTCTATGGCAGATCAACTCATTTGATCAAGAGGGCGTACAGCTTGGTAAAGTGCTTGCAACAAAGATTTTATCCCATTTCAGTACCCAAAGAACCAAAGAAAAGGCTGAGCCATTTCCTGTTGCCGAAAGCTATCTTAGGCAGTTGGATTCATAAATGGTATATCAATCGAATGACATTGGGTTTGTGAAATACATCTGTCTCGACCGGGGCAGTGACAAAGACTTGGCCCAGAGATTGGAGCGCTTTGGCCATCGCCTGTTGCCGGTTGCGATCTAGAGGTCCTAGACAATCGTCGATCGCCATGATCGGCAACAGGCCTACTTTGGATTGCAAACGGCGCCATTCAGCCATTTTTAGGGCGCAAATAAATGTGCGCTTTTCCCCCTCGCTTGCAAAGGGACCAGCTTCCTTCCCTGCCAAAGTGAACGATAGATCATCTCGATGAGGCCCCGATAAAGTAACTCCCAGCAGCTGCTCTTTACTTCGCTGTTTCACGAGTTGCTCTAAATACTTTTTCGCATGTCCTGGATGGAAACGAATGGCGGCGTCTTTGTTTTCTGCAAACAAAGATAACCCCTCTTGTTTCAGCGGCTCTTTGAGATCGTCGATCAACGACGTGCGAGCACTATGCAAATATGCGGCAGAGCGCTCCATTTCCACTTCCCAGCAATCGATGCCTTCGAGCCTGCCCGATTTGAGCTGAGCGTTTCTTTGTTTCATGGCCCTTTCAAAACGGATGAAGTGATGCACATACACAGGATCACTTTGTGCAAGGTGCAGATTCAAAAAACGCCGCCGGAGGATCGGCGCGCCGTCGATTAAGTCGACGTCCGTGGGAGCAAAAAGGACTACCGGCAGTAGCCCGATGAGCGAACTCCATACGCTGCTCTCTTTGCCGTCGATCTGTACTTTTTTTTTCTGGGATCTGTCCAAAGAGAGCTGGATTGTAGGTCCGTTATCGATGATTGCCTCAATGTATAGAAAAGGGGCTCGTTCCTCAATCAATTCATTCAGATGCGCCGTGCGAAACGACCGCCCGGTTGATATGAGATAAATGGCTTCCAAGAGGTTGGTTTTCCCACGGCCATTGGGTCCTAAAATCAGGTTAAGGCCGCTTGAAAATTCCCACTCGGCCTCTTTGTGATTTCTAAAATGCCTTAGATACAAATGTTTAAGAAACATTGGTAGGGATACTCATGGCAAGTCGCATTGGCATGAGGACAAATAGCGCATTCGATGAGTCGGTGATAAGACCTGGGTTATGCGAATCGGTCAAGCTGATACGGATTGTTTCGTCGTTCATGTGGCGTAAGATATCGAGCAAAAAAAACGGGTTGAACGCAATATCGAGAGGTTCCCCGCTAAAGTCGACCGGCATGCTCACCTTGCCTTCGCCTACTTCGCTACTGGCCGCGCTGAGTTGTAGCTGGCCTGTCTCAAACCCCAATTTGACCGAGTGACTTGTTTCTGATGTAAACAAAGAGACCTGTTTTAACAAAGACATGAGCTCTTCGCGGTGGATGGCAAACCGATGGACTGAGTGGCTGGGAATCACTCTTTCGACATCGGGGTATTGTCCGGTGAGGAGTTTGGCAATCAGTGTCATGGATCCCAAATCGAGAGACACTTTGTCTTGTGTTAAAGACAACTTCACCTTTTCCTCAGAATCGCTGAGCATTTTGACCATTTCTTCAATCGCTTTGATGGGGATCACGTAGGTACCATGCACTGATGCATCGATCTCGACTTGGCAAGTCATTTTAGCTAGCCTTTTACCGTCGGTTCCGATGAACGAAGTATGTTGTTTTGCAATGGTCAGTTGTACGCCGTTCAAAGTATAGCGGCTATCTTCTCGAGCCGCTGAGAAGACAGTTTTGGACAGCGCCTCTTTCAGCACCTTATTTTCGATCGGTACTTGGAGCGAACCTGACAAGTCGGGTAGATGGGGGAATTCTTGTTTATTCATCCCGTGGATCTTGAAAACAGAGGTGCCTGTGGTGATTTCGGCGATTTCGCTTGTTTCGGCGTGCAATTTAACTTGTGGCGAGGTGAGTTCGCGAATGAGCTGGAAAAAGCGACGTGCAGGCAGCGCAATGGCCCCTTCCTCGACTACTTTTGCCTCAATCGAGCATTGCATACTGACGGAAAGATCGGTGGCGCTTAAAACAAGTTGATCGTCGATGGCTTCGACAAGGATGTTGGCTAAGATGGGGATCGATGGTTTTGCAGAGACAATGCTTTGAATTTTTCCAATAGCGCCAACTAAATCAGCTCTTGCGACAACGACTTTCACAAATTACCTCACATGGTCGCCATTAGTATTGCTAACGCTGTTTGTAATTGTCAATCGGAGTCCGACAAACGCTCCATGCGCCGTTTATCATCGCGCTCTTTGAGCGCTTGTCTTTTGTCGTAGCTCTTTTTGGGCTTTGCAGTGGCAACACGTACCTTGGCTTTACCGCGTCGACTTAAATAAATCGATAGGGCAATGACAACAAGACCCTTTTCTTTTACGGCCTTTTGCAATGTCGCCATTTCCCGTTTATGCATCAGTAACTTGCGGGGCCGCTTTTCTTCATGGTTGTAAATGTTGCCGAGATTGTAGGGGGCAATCGACGCATTCACAAGCCAAAGTTCTCCTTTTCTCGCATCGACGTAGGCATCCTGTAGCGACCCTCCGTGGTTCCGCAGCGACTTGATCTCTGTACCTGTCAAGACAACGCCGGCTTCGAAGGTCTCCAGGATTTCAAAATCATGCCCTGCTTTGCGATTTGAGACGAGTTCGGAAGGAGGCGATTGTTTTTGCGTCATGCCGTTTTCCTACCTGTGAGTCCAAATACCATCAATAAGGTTAAACCGGACCAAAAAAAAAGCTCGATATGGGGTGCCTGTGGGATGGTCGAGTAGGCCATCTGGAGACCAATCCACCCAATCATATAGTGGGATGCTTTTTCTAGACGGGGGAAATAAAAGACCATCTTTGCAAATAGTTCGGCAGCATATCGGATGACAAGAAGCCCCATCATGCCTCCAACATAGACAATCCAAAGCTTAGGATGGATACCTACGTCATAAGGCGTTGCCCCTATCATAGCAAGGCCGGCAAAGATTGAATCGATCGCCAGAACAAAATCGGAAATTTCGATGAGTAAGACGATTTTCCAAAACGACAGGGAATCATCGGACATCGACGTTTTCTTCGGGAACCACAGGTTTTTTATGCTTAGATAAATCAGATATGCCGCGGCAATGATCTGGATCCATTTGTAATGCAAAAGACGATCAATGAACACCAAAGCCAAGGCGCGATAAATAAGGGCTGAACTAAAGCCGATAGCGAGGGCAAGAGGCCTTTTGTGTTGTGGTAATCTACCGACGAACACACCCAACACCACAGCGTTATCAGCTGAAAGGATGACTTCTAAAAACAGCAGCAAAAAAAGAGGGGCTATGTCAGTGAGAGCAAACGTTTGGTGCAGCATTTATTCCTCAAAAAAGCGTTGCCCAAAAGTGGTCACTCTAAAGCAAACGCGCCCATCGAAAGAGCCTAGCATAACCATCCCTAGTTCAAAAAACCACTCTTCGATACATGCCTGCACAAAAGCGAGTTCAGTGTCGGAGTACGTCGGCAGTACATAGTGCCAATGGGCGCCCTCCTTTTTTAAGGTGACAGCTGCTTCGTTTGTGATCGGGGTCATGATCGTTTGTAGAAAATCGCTTAAGAAAACCCACTTTCCGTGAGCCACATAGCGCAGAGCAGGCTCTATAGAGCGCAGAGCCTTGTCATTTTTTACGTAGGCGGGCCACGTTTCTCGATACGCGAGATGGTTGCCAGGATAGCGATAGAGAAATAACACCTTTTGCTCATTGGAACCCTTATTCCAATGCGCGATCATGGATGCATCTGCTCCTAAAGCTGCGAGGCGATCGGCCCCGTGCGCTTCAATCCAGGCGAACTCAGAAGAAGTTCGCGGCACGATGCTCTTTTCTGATTCGATCGCGGGAGGACGTCTTTTAGCAATAAGAGAGAGATATTCGTGCCACTCATGCAAAGGGCTGATCCACTCAATCCAGGCATCGCCGACTCGTTCGTAGGTGAAGAATGCTGCGAAGTGAAATTCCAAAAAGAGGACAATCTCATTGCATCGCCATCCTTCGATCCCGAGCTGCAAAGCGAGATCCGATGCGCGTACCCGTCCTTGGCCCAGCCTTTCTAGTAATGCGCAAACTACTGGGTCATAAGTTTTTAAATCTTCAAGATGGCGCGCGTAAATGGTTGGGGTACAAAGATACTTTTCGATGAGCGATTCGAAGATGTTGTTGGAAGTGCGAGGAATCAAGTACCACGTAAATAACAAAGCAACAGGAATATGCTTAATTATTTTTTGAACAAACTCGATGTCTGGCTTAAAATGGGGCGCGAGTCGTTCGATCAAAAGTTCGAAAGAACGGCGCATCTCTTTGTGAACGACAAGCGTGTCATTGCCATCGAAATCAAGCAACCCAATCTTTTGTAGTCGGTGAATCTGATCGAGCAATTGTCCTGCCGGTTGATCGAGAGATCTCATCAGCTTCTTGAGGGAAATCCGAAGGGGACTAAATAAAATTTCCTGGAGCATTTCCGCTTCGGCGGCAGTTAAATTGGCAATAAAGCGGCGCTGTTTGATGTCTTGTTCGACGTCGTAGCCGATGAGTTGTATTTTGTGTTTTCGAGCCGTTAAAACGTCGGGCATGTGCCCGAATATATCATGCCGACTGTATAAAAGTGAATTTGAGCATATCTCGTTGATGAGCAGGTTGTTACATAACTGTCAAAAATTTTAAGCCTTTATTTTTTAGATATTTATGATTTTTGTTTGAAAATATTATAAAAAATAATTAAAAAGCAAATTTTTTTGTTGCTATTGTTGTATTGAAAAAGTGGCTTCAGATAGCGTTCTGGAGCCGTTTTTTGAAAAAACAAAGTCATTAGCTTTTAACTAATAAAACGATAAGTTGTTTGAATTTTTTTACGAAAACAAGTATATTAATATTTGTAAGGTTAATATCTGCAATTAGCGCGTGTTGCGCTAGTTCGAGAGCATTACTAGCTCCCGAAGTAACGTAGAAACCCTTGCGAAACAGGAGAGAAAAACAATGAAACGAAGAAAAAAAGCGGCGCACAAAAAACCGCACCGCGCAAAAAAAGCGAAAAGAACGACTCGCCGAAGAAAAGTTCACAAGAAAGCCCATAAAAAAGCTCACAAAGCTCATAAAGGCCACAAAAAAGCTCGAAAAACACGCAGACGAAGAAAGAGTGCGCGCTCTGCTTCGATCATGGTTCAAGAGTAAGCAAGTCGCTATTTCTTAACTATTTGGATCGAGCAAGGCCGTTAGGCCTGCTCGATTTTTTTATTCAAATGACCCTTCGAAGATAATTTCCTTGAGTGACTTTCTGTCGGACGGGGCTTCTCTTTCTTGAAGTTCCTGCGGTAGCGCCTCAACTGGGCCAGGTTTTCCGATTGCAAACATCGCTATCACTTCGAACCCCTCGGGGATGTTGAGTACCTTTTTCGCCATCGTCGCATTGAATCCACCCATCCCGTGAACGACAAGTCCGCGTCTTACCCCTTCCAGAGCTAAATTTTCCCAGGCAGCGCCTGCGTCGTAGGCGTGTGTTTTCGAAAAAGAGCCATTATGTTCGAAGTGGGTTTTTGCAATGGTGAGCCCTAGGACGGCGGCATGGACGCACCAGCTCTTGTTGAAATCAACGAGCAGATCGAACATGGGCTGCCAGTGATGAGTATTTCGTTTGGCGTAGATAAAGCGCCACGGCTGTGCGTTATAGCAAGAGGGGGCCCATCTGGCTGCTTCGAAGAGGGGGAATAACTCCTCATCGCTGAGCTCGGCAGGTGTCATAGCGCGGGGAGACCAGCGATGGAGGATCATGGGGGCGATATCGTATTTCGATGATCGGTTTGTTTTCATTTTTGACACACCCTATTGATGCTAAACTATTCTTTAATATATGGGTAGTTTGTACGTAAAGGGAGGTACATATGGTGCGTGATATTGGCGGAGTTCATGGACGCGGTGGTTCTGGTGATCTTCGACCCGAAATGAGCATAGCTCAAAGAATGAAAGCGCTAGAACAGGATTCTAATTGGCGAGGGCATATCACCAGGAAGGAAGCCAAGGAAATACTACACGATGAAGGTCTTACATATGTGCTGAGATCCCCTGATCCGAATGATCGTATCCTTAAGGATATGCTTCAGCGTTTAAGACCGGAGGACTTGAGACCAGAGGACTTGAGACCAGACAACTTGAGACCGGAGGACTTGAGACCAGACCACTTGAGATCAGATGACTTGAGACCGGACAATCAAGCGCCGTTCAAGCCGGTTCTTTTGGATTTCTTAAAAGGGGGCGACTTTCGTGAGGTGCTGCTTCTTGTCACATCACGAGGTTTGTTAGTTTACAACGACGAACCCAATCTACAGGCGTTGATGCAGCGCCATCCACCTGCTGGCGATTTAGGCAAAGTGCTGAAAAGCCTTCATCTGATGTAATCTCGAATTTTTACGCAGTTGATTTTAGCTAAAGAATCTAATTACGCTAACGTAATTAGATTCTTTTATTTCCACCTGGCCATGGGGAGCGAAACAATCAAAAACATCGCACCGCTTAAGACAGCCATAACTGCGGGCAACGCCTTGCCACTCATTGAGAAACGGTATGAGAAGATTACCGTGAGCGCTGCAATCAGAATCAAGGCGACGTAGCCCCCGACGCGGTTTTTCGCGAGGACGGCAAGTCCCGAGAGTATGAGAAGCAGGCCGCTGCCTGAGCCCATAATCACTGAGATTTGGCTTTCCGATGAGATGTAGGCAACGAGTGCCAACATCACAAGAAGCGCGCCGAACGCGATGATGAACCAACCAGCTGTTTTTTGAACCACAAAATCCTCATTCTTAGGGGTTATTGGAGCAGATCACCATGTTGAGGGCTAGTATGTAAAAAACCCACAGGCAGGGGAAGGCAATCCACCATTTAGCGTGTCGCTGCGTGCGGCCGTACAAGAAGGGGGCGACGAGCACAGAGCACCAATACAAAAGCAGGCCAAACAAAGCGACCAGTGTCTCCTGGAACACGAAAAAACAAAGGTACCATCCGATTTGGAGTAGGCATTGTACGCTCCAGACAGATACTTCTAAAATCATCGACCAAAACGTGGTTCGCCGCCAGATGAGCCATAAAGGAAAGGCAAGACAAAAGGCGTTCACAATCCAAAGGGGGCTGTAGGGCCAATTTGAAATTGCCCATTGTGCTTGATACAGATGGTGAAACCATTCATCTGAATGGGCAAGCGAGGCAATCCAAAACGACAGAGATTGGATGCCAAAGCCGGCGCCTAAAAAGAGGGCTAAGCCCATCGCCTGCTCAGGCCAGGTACGGTGGGACGGTTTGAGCCATGGGTCTGTTGGGAACAAAAAAGGTTCTGGTTGCGATTGGTCGATAGTCATAGCCTTTAGTATTTTTAGTTGTTTGTCTCTTTTTTTTGAACTGTTGTTTTTTCTCCCTATAGGGCACCATCGCTGTCATGGAAACGGAGATCTTATTTCCAGACCAGGTGGCAATTGCGGCGGCTCATCTCAGAGAGGGAGGGCTTGTCGCTTTTCCCACGGAGACGGTCTATGGCCTTGGCGCATCGATTGCCCATGCAGCGGCGTGCCAGGCGATTTACGAGGTGAAGGGACGCCCCCAAGACAACCCTTTGATCGTGCATGCTGAGACCGTACACCAGGCGCTGGCCTTATTTGACCCGAAGGTGGTATCGGATCACCTGCTTGCTTTGGCCCATGCGTTTTGGCCAGGTCCTTTGACGATCGTGGCTTTGGCGCAAGCGCCAAAATTACAGTTATACCCAGAGGGATTGAAAAATTGGGAAACGGGCAAGGAGGCTGCTTCAGATTTTCGATCTGGAGTGAGCGGCCGTGCTCTAGAGCACGCCGCGAATGAAGACGAGAAATCTGAGGCAAAGCCGACGCAGCCCGGAACCAATTTTTCAATCACGAAGGGTATACCGACGATTGCAGTGCGTGTGCCTAGTCATCCTCTGGCGCGCAGGCTCATCCGTCTTTGTGGATCGCCGATTGCGGCGCCGTCGGCCAATCGATCGGGCAGGCCGAGTCCTACGTGCGCCCTTGATGTGCTGAGCGAGCTAGGTGGTAAAATCCGCTACATCATCGACGGAGGCGACACGGAGCTTGGGATTGAGTCGACGATTGTCAGTTTCGTGGGGCAGACGCCCGTTGTTCTGCGGCCCGGGACAATTTCAGCGGAGGCCATCGAACAAAAGACAGGCTTGCATATGGAATTCATGCAAAAT
The DNA here is from genome assembly GCA_039796655.1 of Chlamydiota bacterium. Taxonomy (GTDB): domain Bacteria; phylum Chlamydiota; class Chlamydiia; order Chlamydiales; family SM23-39; genus JBDKJI01. The sequence goes on from JBDKJI010000123.1 coordinate 11,384, forward strand.
AAGACTTCGTTGGTTGCGCCTGGGATGAAGTATCGCCACTATGCGCCCGAGGTGCCGATCGAGATTGTGTATACAAGGGCCCCCTTCGAGAAGGGGGCCCTCGTTCTTGCTCGCCTGCCAAAGCCAGGCGAGCGGCTATTGTCGGAAAAGACACTGTATCGGGAGTTTCGCCAGGCAGAAGAGATGCAAGCGTCGAAGATCGTTGTCTACTGCGATGAGACCACGCAAGCAAAGCAGGGACTTATGAATCGTCTTCTCAAAGCAGCCGGCTCTTTACCAGGATCGGTTGATGAGGCATAATTACGCGCATGTCCCGCACAACAAAAGTCATAGAGCCGTCTGAGATTATTATCGATGCATCGGGATTGCCGCGCGAAGATCTGGGGCGGGCAACGCCGTGGATGCGGTTTTTGGCGAGACTGGTCGACTATGCGTTTGTTTTTCTGGCAATCACAGCTATCCCTAAAATCTTGCATACGCCGCCACCCCGCCCAGATGCAATCGCCTCCTTGATTCCATTTCAGTACTTCATTTGGATTCCAGTGGAGAGCGCGCTGCTTACCTTGGTCGGCACAACGCCGGGCAAATGGTTTTTGGCGGTTCGACTGAGACAAGGTAGAAAGGCACGTCTTGATTGGATGACGGCGCTGCGCCGCAGCTTCAATGTGTGGTTCCGTGGACTTGGCATGGGGATTGCTTTCATCAATGTTCTTTGCCTATTTACCGCCTACCGGCGCGTTTCGATTTTCCACACAACGAGCTGGGATCTCGAAGAGAGCATCATGGTAACAGGAGCTCCCGTGAGTCGATGGCGTATCGTGGTTGCTTTAGCCTTTGCTGTCGGGTGTATGGCGTGGTATAGCTGGGGTACATAAACATGAACGATGCATTTGATCCGTCGATGAATTTTCTCTATCGGAGCGAGCAGGGGCTCGATCCGATTTTTGCTCCCAAGACGATCGCCGTTGTTGGCGCTTCGGAAAAAGAGGGGAGCGTCGGCCGTACGATCATGCACAATCTTAAGCCATTTGGCGGCACTGTTATCCCAATCAACCCGAAACGAGATAGCTGCCTCGGGAAAAAAGCATACCCGACTTTAAAACAGGCGCCCCAACCGATCGATCTTGTCGTGGTTGTAACGCCGGCTGCTGCTGTACCCGACATCATCGAAGAGGCAGCTTCCCTGGCAATCCCAGCGGCTGTGATCATCTCTGCCGGCTTCAAAGAGATGGGGCCACCTGGCTTGCAGCTGGAAGAACAAATTCGATCGATTGCGACAAAGGGCAAGATGCGGATTGTAGGCCCAAACTGCCTTGGCGTCATGAACCCGTGGATGCAGCTCAATGCGACCTTTGCCGCGGCAATGGCTTTACCGGGTCATTTGGCGTTCCTTTCGCAATCGGGCGCTTTATGCACGGCGGTGCTCGACTGGAGTTTGCAAGAAAAGGTGGGGTTCAGCGCATTTGTCTCGATGGGGTCTATGCTCGATGTCGATTTTGGCGCTCTCATCAACTATTTTGGAAACGATCCCAAGACCAAAGCCATTTTGATGTACATGGAAAGCTTGGGCGATCCTCGCTCGTTCTTGTCGGCCGCGCGGGAAGTGGCGCTCACAAAGCCGATCATCTTGATCAAGGCAGGGCGTACCTCAGAATCGGCGAAAGCTGCGCAGTCGCATACAGGTTCTTTGGCAGGGAGCGACAGCATTTTTAGCGCAGCCTTGCACCGCGTCGGCATCCTTCGGGTCGATACGATTGCCGATCTCTTTAGCATGGCAGAGGTGCTCGGCAAACAACCCAGGCCAAAGGGAAAACAGCTGACGATTGTGACCAATGCAGGTGGACCCGGCGTGATTGCCACCGACGCTCTGATCGCCTCGGGCGGCAAGTTAGCGCCCTTGTCGGAAAAAGCCCATGAGGCCTACAGCGCTTTCTTGCCGCCTCATTGGAGCCGCAATAATCCCGTCGACATCTTGGGCGATGCCAGCGCTGCTACCTATGCCAAAGCCACATCAATAGCTCTCAATGATCCCGCATCGGACGGTGTGTTGGTCGTTTTAACGCCCCAAGACATGACCGATGCGAGTGCGACAGCGAAAGCCGTCGCGTCGCTTGCCCATCCAAACAAACCACTGCTTGCCAGTTGGATGGGACGACACAGCGTTGCATCGGGAAAGCAAATCTTAGCCGATAACGGCGTTCCGACATTTGAATATCCCGATGCGGCTTGCCGTGCGTTTGCCATGATGGCCCGCTATGATGACACGTTGAAGGCCCTGTATGAGGTGCCGACGTTGCCTAAAGAGGGAGTGCAGCGACCGAAACTATCGTTTCGACCGCCTGCGCATGGGTCGTTGATTCTCGATGAGGTCGCATCGAAAGAGGTGCTGAAAGCGTATCACATCCCCGTTGTACCCACATTTCATGTCCACGATCCCCAAGAAGCCATTGCACGGGCTAAAGAGATCGGCTTTCCCGTTGTGCTCAAGCTCTTTTCGCAGACGATTACGCACAAAACAGACGTCGGCGGCGTGAAGCTCAACATCCAGACGGCTGAGCAAGTTGCAACGGCCTACCATGAGATCGAAACGTCTGTGACAAAATTGGCGGGCAAAGAACATTTTCAAGGCGTAACTGTCCAACCGATGATCCGAAGATCGAGCGGGTATGAGCTGATTTTGGGGATGAGCGTCGATCCTCAGCTCGGCCCTGTCATTCTTTTTGGATCGGGCGGGCAGCTTGTCGAAGTGTACAAAGACAGCGCCCTTGCAATCCCTCCTTTGACCACAACGCTGGCTTACCGACTGATGGAGCAGACCAAGATTTACGAGGCACTCAAAGGCGTGCGTGGACAAGCGCCGATTGATATCGACGCGCTTGCGCAAATTTTATTCCAGTTTAGTCGGATGGTTGTCGAAAACGAATGGATCGAAGAGTGTGACATCAATCCACTGCTCGTATCAGCAGAGGGGATGATTGCGCTCGATGCTAGGATTATTGCAATCGATCCACAACACAAACGGGTGCCTCTTGCGATCCGCCCTTATCCGCAGCAATACGAAACCCAAGGCAGTTTACCCGATGGAACCAAGGTCGCATTTCGCCCCTTACGGCCCGAAGACGAACCCCTTTTGATACAGTTTCATAAGGACTTGTCTCAGGAAACAGTGCGCCTCAGATACCTCAAAGTGCTGCATTACGAAGAGAGAATTGCCCACGAAAGACTCCAGCGCATTTGCTTTACCGATTATGATCGGGAAATTGCGATTGCAGCGATCGGAGATGGGGATGAAATTTTGGGCATCATCCGACTCACTAAAATTGCCGGTGCGAAAGAAGCAACATTTGGTATGACGATTAAAGACTCTTACCAGCGTAAAGGGATTGGCACGCGTCTGATGGAAATGGCAATCCGCATCGCAAGCCAAGAAAACATCGCCGAGATTAAAGCGCATATGCTGGGTGAAAATCACGGCATGCAAGCTCTGTGCAAACAATTCGGTTTTGAGCTCCGCCAAGAAGGAGCCTACATCTTGGCTCGCAAAAAGCTGTCGATCTAAAATTTTTAAGCGTATATAGTGGTTCCACCTGAAGCGCATCCAATAAGTGACATTGGAATGGAAGGGGTATCGCTACCCGGAAGCCCTTGACTTCCGGGTAGCTTCCGGGTTATCTTCCGGGTATTTGTTTTTGAGAAGAGATGATGATAGAAGACCTGCTTCAGCAAGAAGAAGGGAAAACCCTAGAGTTTAAGGAGAGCGCCAAAAGCTTGGATAGAATCATTCATACGATCGTCGCGTTTGCAAATACCGCAGGGGGAAAAATCCTTATTGGAGTTAAGGATAAGACGAAAGAGATTGTTGGACTACAAGATCCTGTCGCAGAAGAAATGCGACTCGCAAATGCCATTGCTGATTCGATAGAGCCTCTTTTTACCCCAGACATTCATGTAATATCGTGGAGAAATAAGGAATTTCTAGTCGTACAAGTTCCTCATAGTGTAGGCCCATATTATGCGAAAGCTAAGGGATTAAAAAAGGGAACCTACATTCGGCTTGGATCTACAAATCGATTGGCTGATGCGGCCATTTTAGCGGAATTGGAAAGGTTAGGAGAAAATGAGTGTTTTGACGAGATGCCGGCTAACGGCTGCTTTATCCAAGATCTTGATCTCGATGTAATAAAAAATTTATTTAAAAAAGTAGGCAAGAAATTTGAAGGCTCTACGGCTCTTTCCCTACATTTGTATAAGAAAAAGCAATCTAAATTGGTTCCAAGTAAAGGGGCTGTTCTGCTATTTGGGAAAAATCGAAACGAGATTTTTCCTCATGCGATCATTCGATGTATTCGTTTTTTGGGGATTACCAAGGACGAGGTTTTGGACCACCAAGACATTAATGACTATCTCCCACTGGCTTTGGATAAAATTATCTCTTTTGTTCAACGCAATACCAAGTTGGGAGCCGAAGTTGGTCCGTCAACTCGGAAAAATATTGCTGAATATCCACCTGTTGTGGTGAAAGAAGCTGTTACGAATGCTTTGATCCACACTGACTATAGTGCGGCTGGAAGTCAAACCCAAGTAGCTATTTTCGATGACCGGATCGAAATCACTAACCCAGGAGCTTTGCCTTTTGGTCTTAACATGGAAAACGCTCTGCAAGGCGTTTCCCAATTAAGAAATAGGGTCATAGGTCGTTGCTTTCGCGAACTTGAATTGATTGAGTTGTGGGGATCGGGTTTGAAGAGAATGATCTCTCAATGCCAAAAATCGGGAATCGCAGTTCCACGATTTGAAGAATTAGGACATTTTTTTCGTGTTACATTGTTTAATCGCAGAGAGGCAGCAATCATTATTCGTGGTTGGAGGAAGGATCTGATGGAATTAATCATAAAGAGCACGGAAGTCACTCCAAAAGACGCAGCAGTTCTGTGGAAAATCACAGATCGTTCAGCAAGAACTCGCCTTAAAAAAATGGTCGAAGAAGGTCTTATCGCCGAAATATCTACTCATGCATTCGATCCTCGAAAAAAATTTGTTCTCAGAAATAGGTATGCCGAGAGGGATTGAAGAATTGCAACCCCGGGTCTTTGGTGCAGCCGGAACCAATTCTTCAATCACAAGCGGTATAATGCTCGCAAAAAGCTTTGATCAAATGCTCCTTCCGTTATAAAATGTCCTTGCATGGATTCTTTGCGAGCTCAGCTAGCAGCTCTCTTGGCCATCTTAATTGGCCTTGTGATCTGGTTTTCCCCGCATCCGGCTGCGTTGCAACCGGAAGCATGGCGCTTATTTGCGCTCTTCACCGCGACGATCATCGCGATCATTTTAAAGCCGCTGCCGATGGGCGCCATCGCCCTCATTGCCCTCACGATTGCAGTGAGCTCAGGCGTGCTAGGCTTTGCTGACGCCTTTAGCGGCCTTAGCAATGAAATCGTTTGGCTTGTCGTATTTGCGTTTTTTGTGGCGCGCGGATTTATTTCGACAGGTCTCGGCAATCGCTTAGCTTATAAAATCATGAGCCTTCTCGGTAAAAACAGTTTGGGGCTTGGTTACGGCCTTGTGATGACCGACCTTATTTTAGCGCCGGCCATTCCGAGCGTGACGGCGCGCGTGGGCGGTATTATTTACCCGATTCTCAAGTCGCTTGCCGAAGTCTTCACAGGTAGATCACACGATCCCAAAATGGGCGCTTACCTAACCCAGTCGGCGTTCCAGGGGTCGGCGATTACAAGCGCTATGTTCTTGACGTCGATGGCGGGGAACCCGCTGATCGCCGAGCTTGCACGCGCGCAAGGCATCGAATTGTCTTGGGGCGGATGGGCTTTGGCGGCGATCGTTCCAGGTCTCATCAGCCTTGCGGTGGTGCCCTACTTTTTGTACAAAATCGCGCCGCCCACCATTCGCGAAACACCCCACGCCAAACAGATGGCTGAAGAGCGACTATCCCATCTCGGCCGCATGCACAAAAAAGAGTGGATCATGCTTGCGACATTTACGTTGCTGATCACTCTGTGGATTTTCGGCGGCAAATTCGGCATGAAGGCAACGGTTGCTACAATGATCGGCCTTGCCGTTCTTCTTGTGACAGGCGTGCTCAAATGGAAAGACGTCCTCGAAGAAACAGGCGCTTGGGATACGTTTATCTGGTTTTCGACTCTTGTTACTCTCGCATGTGGCCTCAATAAATTAGGATTTACCACCTGGCTTAGCCAATTCATTGTCGCAAACGTCGGCGGATTTGATTGGCTCATCGGATTTACGCTAATTTGCCTCATCTACTTTTATTCCCACTATTTTTTTGCTAGCAACGTGGCGCACATTGGGGCCATGTACGCTCCCTTGCTCATCATTTCCATTGCGATCGGAACGCCGCCCCATGTCGCAGCGCTTGTGCTTGCCTTTTTCAGCAACCTCTTCGGCGCGCTGACTCATTACGGATCGGGGCCCGCGCCGATTTTGTTTAGTACCGGCTATCACACAGTGGGCAGTTGGTGGAAAATGGGAGCGCTCACGAGTTTTGTCACGATCCCGATCTGGCTCATTCTCGGCAGTCTCTGGTGGAAACTCATCGGCCTATGGTAGACCCTGTTTCTGAATTCACACCGAAGTCGTACGCGTGTTTTAAAGAAGGGTATACTTTTACCAAGTGGCGCACCGATCTGGTCGCAGGGATCACAGTCGGTGTGATTGCGTTGCCCCTTGCGATGGCATTTGCCATCGCGTCGGGGTTAACCCCTGAGCAAGGTCTTTTCACGGCGATTGTTGCCGGTTTTTTGATCTCTCTTCTCGGCGGCAGTCGCTTTCAAATTGGCGGTCCTACCGGTGCATTTGTTGTCATCGTCTATGCGATTGTCCAAAAAACAGGCTACGCGGGCCTGGCGATCTCCACACTCATCGCTGGCCTTTTACTCATCCTGGGAGGTCTTTTTCGCCTCGGTTCGTGGATCAAGTTCATTCCCTATCCACTCGTTACCGGATTTACAACAGGCATCGCCCTCATCATCGCCTCGTCGCAAGTGAAAGAGTTTTTCGGGCTCGATGTACGGCATGTCCCTGCGCCCTTTGCTCAGAAATGGGGCGTGCTACTGAAGGCGATGCCAACATTCGATCCGACAACAGTGTGTATCGGTTTTGGCGCGCTCGCGTTCATTCTGGTCGTGCGCCGCTATACGCCGAAGATTCCCTGGGGAATCGCTGCTATCTTCGTGACTACGCTTGTGTGTCAGTTATTTGACCTCAATGTAGATACCGTGGCCTCTCGTTTTGGCCAGATACCCCACTTTCTTCCCACGCCCCATTGGCCCTCGTTTGCCATCGTAAAGACGCACGGCCGAGACATTTTGTGGGATGCGTTTGCCATTGCATTTTTGGGCGGGATTGAATCGCTGCTCTCGTGTGTCATTGCCGACGGGATGACAGGGAGGCGCCACAAATCCAATTGCGAGCTTGTAGGGCAGGGAATTGCCAACATTGCCTCTGTGCTCTTTGGGGGGCTCCCTGCAACAGGGGCGATTGCTAGAACGGCTGCGAACATCAAAAGTGGCGCCGTTAC
>JBDKJI010000124.1:0-5856 GCA_039796655.1 Chlamydiota bacterium
CAGCTCGAAAGGCGCTGCGGCTTTTGGCGAGGATTTCGTCATCTTCAGCGCCGAGGTTAATGAGGTAGCTATCATGGCTCATCACATGGGAAATGGCCGTTTCAGCAAGCAACCTTTCCCATTCGGCGATTTCCTCTTTCCCAATTGTCCGACCATGCCACTGCTTTTGGTTGCTTGTGAATAATTGAATCGTCGTTGCGCCGATCGCCTTGCCCTCGATGAGGGCTGACGGGGCTCCGCCTGCAGCTGACGTGTGGGCGCCGATTAAGAGAGTATTGCGATGTTTATACAACGCAACCCCCTATGGCCTTCATAAAAACCAAGAAATCTGCGGATAGAAGAAAAAAAGCCCCTAACGCATAGTTGATTGCTACAGACAAATTCCTCTGGTTTTTTGTGTCTTGCCAGAGCACCCAAAACTTGATCGCGTTAGGAATACAAATGCAGGTGGCAATCAGCAACATACCTATAGCGGTCAAACTCTTCAGAGCGCTGATCATTGCAAAACTCATCAGGAGCTCAACATTTGGCACAGTTGAAACTGGTTACCGTCGGGATCAGAGACGGTTTGCATCTTGACGTGACCTGGCACTTCAATCACTTCGCCGATCAGGCGGGTGCCTTGCTGTTTAAACGAAGCAATCGCTGTATCGAGATTGGATACCGTAAATGTCATGATGGCATTTTGCCCTGATTTATAGTCATCCTGCTCTGAGGCGATGCCGAGGCGTGTACCGCCTGTTTTTGCTTCAAACTCAGCCCAGTTGTGCTCTGGATGATGTTCAATGAGTTTGAGCCCAACGACACGGGTATAATAGTCGATTGCCTTTTGCAAGTCCTTGACGACGATCCAAACGAGATCCATCGATGTTAAATTCTTCACGATAACTCCCCCACCCCTTTTAAGGGGTGGGGACAGTATCGCTGGTTGTCGTGTTTGATCGCAAGGGCTCTATACCACTTCCACCTGAAGCGCACCCAAAAGGACTGAATTGAAAGCTCTCGCGGTTAAATTGTCTAAGAGGGGGGTACGTATTATCTAATACTAACCCCCCTCTTAGAAATTTAACCCCGAGGCTTTGAATCAGTCCTTTTTGGGTGCCATTCAGGTGGAACTGCTATATACCGTTCGTGATTGAAAAATTGGTTCCGGGCGGCATTGGCTTTGCTTTCAATTTTTCGTCTTCATTCGCGGCATGCTCTAGAGCATGGCCGCTCACTCCAGACTGAAAAATCGAAGCAGCCTCCTTGCCCGTTTTCCAATTTTTCAACCCCTCTCGGTATACGGTGAAAAAATGTACAAAGTCGAGGTATAGTGTAGCCTTGTGGAATTGACGTCAAAATTGCTGCCCATGGCTCGAGCCTTCTTTTCGGGCACGCTGCTCAGCCGCTGTAGCGGTCTTCTACGCGACATTGTTATGGCCTATTGCTTTGGGAGCAACCCGTCGGTTGCTGCCTTCATGGTCGCATACCGCCTTGCCCACTTGTTTCGCCGCCTCATTGGCGAGGGCAACCTGTCATCGGCGTTTGTGCCTCAGTTCGAGGCAATGCAAGACGTTAGCAAAGGTTCTTTATTGTATCGCGATGCAGCGTGGTCTTTGGGCCTAATTGCCCTTGGCCTGATTGCTCTTTTTGAATTCATGCTCTGGCAGGCGCAGTCATGGCTCACCCATGGATGGCTCGAGATTGCTGCCATGACCCAATGGATGGCGCCCAGTCTTTTGTTTGTCGTTTTGTATGCCCTTGGCGGAGCGTTGTTGCAGTGTCGCCATCGCCTCTTCAGTTTTGCCGCATCATCGATTTGGCTCAATGCGACCTGGATCACAGCGGCAGTGACGATCCATGTGCTGCGCGTGCCGGAGCCGCTCTATCATCTCTCTATCGTGGTGCCTTTAGCGTTTGCCGCACAGTGGGTGGCTGTTATGTACTCGTGCCACACAGAGCTGAAGGGGTATTTGCCGTGGCGCCTTCTTTTCAGGCCGCATCTATTTTCGGAGGGCGTCAGGCGGCTTATGCGCCCTCTGTGGCACGGTACGCTTGGCATTGGCGCGATGCAGATCAACGGGGCTCTGGACGCGATCTTTGCAAGAGCTGCTGACCCTTCGGGCCCTGCCTACTTGTGGTACGCGATCCGTCTAGAGCAGCTCCCTTTGGCTTTGTTTGGCATCGCTCTTGCTAACGCCCTTCTGCCTCTGTTGTCTAAGGCGATGCAAGAACAACGGCTTGATACATACAAGCAGTTATTGGCAAGCGGCATTCGCCATACGATTGCCTTGATGGTGCCCATCACGGCGGCGATTGCCGCGTTGGGATGGGATGCAATTGCACTGATTTATCGGCACGGCGCGTTTGGGCAATCAGATGTTGCCATGACGTTTGGCTGTCTTGTGGCCTACAGTATAAGCCTTGTCCCGTCGGCGCTGACCCTTCTGATAGCAACGGGTTTCTATGCGCGTCACGAACACATCATTTCGAGCCGAGCGTCCATGGCCTCTGTCGCTTGCAACATGTTTTTCAATGCTTTGTTCGTCTTCGCCTTTGGTTGGGGCGCCGTTAGCATTGCGCTTGCGACGAGCATCGCTGCTATATGCAATATTGGCATCTTAGTGTGGCAATTGTGGCGGAGGATGGGCTCTTTCTGGGGCGATCAGTTGGGGCTTTTTACAGCGAAGATTTCTCTTGCGTCGCTTTTTGCTTGGGGTGTAACGATGCTTTGTCCGACGATTGAAACGGCTCTCATTTCCCTGCTGTGCAAGGGCGCCCTTTTCTTCATCGGTTGGGCCGCCGCAGCGTGGCAGCTTCGGATTGATCTGCGATGGCTGCAGAGCTTATTGAAGCCCCGCAGCCGATCGTCTGAATCATTATGAAGTGTGGGAGATGAATTCGCAGACAAGAGGGATGTTGATGGGCAGGGGGAGAGGAACCTGGTCCATCTGGGGGGCAGCTGTCAGCGAGCCCGAGTGCTTGTCTGATTCAAGAGACAAGTAGCTGGGTAGCTCGCGGGATATATTTTCTTGGGCCATTTGGACCGCTTTCATGGTGCGTGACGCTGGTTTGACCGACACGACCATGCCTGGCATAACGTAAAACGAGCGGCGGTCTACTTTTTTGCCGTTCACTTGGATGTGGCCGTGAGAAACGAGCTGCTGCGCTCCAAAAATCGATGCGGCAAAACGGAGGCGGTAGACGATGTTATCGAGTCTGCACTCGAGCATTTCCAAAAACAACTGAGCGGTGTTACCTTTTTTGAGCAGTGCTTTCTTATACGTGTTGACAAGCTGCTTTTGACTCAACATGCCGTAGATGGCCTTGAGTTTTTGGCGCTCATCGAGCTGCATACCGTAGTCTGATTTCTTTTTGCGCTTAGCCCCGTGCATCCCTGGTGCGGATTGCTTATGGAGCAAGGGGTTGCGGGCTTTGCCGAAAATATTCGCGGCAAAACGACGCGCAATCCTGTTTTTGGGTCCTGTGTATCGAGCCATGTTCTCTCCGTTGAAAGGATGCAATCATAGCGGAACTGGGGTTTTTTTGAATAGGGGAAGTCGAGTTTGGCGCGCAATTTATTTTTTTGAACTTTTAACTGGCGGCGGCTCTCGCCGTCAACTATGCTTTTTCAAGAAAAATTTCATCAAGAGGCGCTTATGTCGAATCGCGAAGTCATAAAAAAGCTACAAAGTCACTTTGACGGCCTTGCTCAGATCACACCAGAAGAAGGGGTTCAATTTTGGTTTGCTCGGGATTTGCAAGAATCGCTCGGGTATGCGAGATGGGAAAACTTTCTTGTCACAATTACACGTGCTATAGAGTCTTGTAAAACAACGGGCTGCGATCCAAACGATCATTTTCGTGGCGTCACGAAAATGATCGGCCTCGGGAAGGGGGCAGAGCGAGCAATTGAAGACTTTGACTCCGGAAAACTACCCGGGTCATATTGAGCATTTGAGGATGAGATCTCTTTACAATGGCCTCTTGGTACGGTAAGCTTATGAGCTATGATTTTGGTATTGGCCTATTACTATCTCGGGAAGATCGAGGACCCCGTTGCCGAGGTTGCTTGTCACAAGGCATTTTTTGAAGGGAAAAATGCGAGGGGCCGGATTTATATTTCTGAGCAAGGGATTAACGGGCAAGCCAGCTGTGGCGAGGAAGAATACGAAGCTTTCCGATCGTGGATGGCGCGGTTTGACTCGGTAAAAATAAAAATTCACACAGCCTCTGAGCATCCTTTCCCCAAAATGACCGTCAAGTACCGCAAGCAACTTGTCGCAATCGATTGCGATGTCGATTTATCAGCGCGCGGAGAGTCTGTCGCTCCGCACCAGTGGAAAGAGATGCTTCAGCAGCGCGATGAGAACACGTTGCTTGTCGATGTCCGGAACGGCTACGAGTGGAAAGTGGGGCATTTTGAAGGGGCCGAGCTGCCTCCTCTGGAGACGTTTCGCCAGTTTCCGTCCTATGCTGACGAGCTCAAAAAGACGCGTGATCCCAAGACGACCCGCGTGATGATGTATTGCACCGGAGGCATTCGGTGTGAGTTTTTCTCTGCTGTCATGAAGCAAGCCGGTTTCGAGCACGTCTACCAGCTCGACGGCGGCGTGATTGGCTATGGCCTTGAAGAGGGGGGAGACCACTGGAAGGGGAAGCTCTTTGTCTTCGATGATCGGCTTGTTGTGCCGATCAGTTCAGATCAATCTGAGACCATTGCTGAGTGCGTTTATTGCAAAGGTGTGTGCGATGTCTACTACAACTGCGCGAACGTCGACTGCAATGAGCTTTTCGTCGCTTGTGCTAGCTGTATCTGCGAGCACAAAGGATGCTGTGGGGCTTCTTGTAAAAGCGCACCCCGTGTCCGCCCCTACCAGATCAGCGCCAAGCCCTTCCGGAAGATGGCGGCGGATCTGTTTACTTAGGGATCGTCCAACATATACCGCTTCCACCTGAAGCGCACCCAAAATGATTGATTCAAAATTCTGGTTTATAAAATTATTATTATCAATTAGTTGTGTGTTTTATCCAATCTCTCTATACCCCCTGTGATGTCAAAATTTTCCTGGTCTGAAAATATCTTGTAGTTTTGGCGCAGTCAAACTACAAGATATTTATGGCGCATAGCGTCCCCGTAATATTAGATTGGGCGGTCATAGGGGCAGGTCCTGCAGGTATTGCTGCTGTGGGTAAGCTGATAGATCAAGGCATTGCGCCGCAGAAGATTGGCTGGATCGATCCACATTTTATGGTGGGGGATTTAGGTCAAAAATGGAGCTGCGTCCCGAGCAATACAAGTGTGGATCTTTTCCTTCGTTTTCTCAATGCTTGCGAAGCCTTTAATTTTAAAAATCGTCCTACTCAATTTCAGTTAGAGACGCTAGATCCCAAAGAAACGTGTCATCTTCAATCCATTGTCGAACCTCTACAATGGATTACGGATCGTCTAAAAAAGAGGGTTCACTCGTACCCAACCACAGCGATATCGCTCTCTTTGTCTCAAGGTCAATGGAAAATCAAAACACAGCATGAACCTCTTTATGCGAAAAACGGAATCCTTGCGATTGGCTCTGAATGTAAGACTCTTCTCCTGATGGGTCCTGAACTGGTCAGTTTAGAAACAGCTCTTGATCTAAAAAGGTTGAAAAAGGCAATCGATCCTCAGGATACGGTCGCTGTTTTTGGTTCTTCGCACTCAGCTATTCTCGCTCTTGCAAATCTGATGGAGTTAAAAACAAAGCAAGTCATTAACTTTTACCGCTCGCCGCACAGGTATGCTGTCTTCATGGATGATTGGATTCTTTTTGACGACACAGGACTCAAAGGTTTTGCTGCCAAGTGGGCTAAAGAGTATCTTGATGGCACGCCGTC
>JBDKJI010000125.1:0-3784 GCA_039796655.1 Chlamydiota bacterium
ATTTGTATGCCTTATTCATGGCAGATCGATGTCAAGGCGGTGATCGCTTTGATCGCCGTTTTGCGTACCTTTCGTTCTTGACAAACCCTCTTTTTGCAACAGACCCGAAGCTGATCGAGCGGGTGGTGCGTAAAGCGTTAGCAGAAATGCATTTTCCAGAACCGTCGAAGGCGTTTGTGCAATTTCTGAAGGACCCTCAGGGCGTGCGGCTAATGGCTGCACGGCGTTCTCTGGATGCGTTGTTTCAGGATGAAATTCGTCGTGTGCTCAGAGAGGAACGGGGCGGCGAACTAGCCCGAATGGCTCAGGAACCCTTGCAACTGCCGAGTTTCGCAAAACCTGGGATGTTCCTCTATACCCTGCCTAAGATGGTAGGGGTTGATTATTTCATGGACGCTCTGGGCGATGTCCCTTTGGTGTTCAAAGTGAAGGTCATGGGCCAAGAGGGTAATGGTTCGTTTGTCCACACGGCAAGTGATTTGACATCACTGGATCCGAACTCGCCTGCGATTGTCGTTGAATTGGTCGCTTCAGATAGAAGTGCTGCGGTCGAAGCGTTGCTTGCAGAAGCGGCCCATTGCCCGAGCCACTCCCATCGCAGAGTGCAAAGCAAAGAGCGACATCCAGGTGACGCGGCGTGCTTGTTTTGTCGCCCTAAGACGACGGATGTGTCAGCAGTCAAGCAAAGGTTTGTGTCGATGGCGGAAACCCCAAAAGAGATGATGATGGCATTCGGCGCCGATTTTATGCGTCTGTATCAGCAGCCGCTCGCAGCGATGGTGGCAGAGGCAGCGCGATACCCGGAACTCGCTGCAAGTTATGCTGCAAGCGTGCGGCGAGCGGAAGCACTTGGCCTCACGGCAAAGACGCCGGGGCATATGTCGGTGTTCCACGTCTACTGCGACTGCGTAGGGCGGGCTAGGACAAATGAACTGCTGATGGACGCGCCTTATGATGCTCACATGGCAAGGCGAGGGCTTGTATGAAAACACTCGGTGTGATTGGCGGCGCAGGTCCACTGGCTAGCGCCCTTTTTTATGAGTCGGTGGTGTGTGAGTGCTACAGACAAAAGCGACCTGTGCCAAAAATGGTCGTGCTCAACTACCCGTTTGCAAGGGGCTTAACAGAGGTAGAGTCATCCCAAAATAGCTCTTCGAATCGCAGAGCGATCGAGGGGTGCTTGGCGACGCTGGCTGACGCGAAAGCGTCGGTGGCTGTCTTGGTGTGCAATACAATGCACCTGGAACTGCGGAAGATCGATCACCATGGCGTTGTATGCACTCATATCCCCGAGTTAGTGATGGAAGAGATCCTGCGCCAAGGGCGGCGGCGCGTGCTGCTGCTAGCAAGTCAAAGGACTGGCGCTACCGATTTATATCACCACCCCGACATCGAGATCGTACTGCCCGAAAAGCAAGGGATCATCGATGCGGTGATCGATCGCGTGCTCGAGGGAACGTTGTTGGAAAGTGACTCAGGTCAGCTAGAAGAACTCATCGCATCGCACGGCGATGCAATTGATGGGGTCATCTTGGGTTGCACGGATCTGCCAGTACTTCATCACCGCTTCCCCATCAAAACGGCGCTATACCGCGAGGGATTGAAGAATCGCGAAACGGGCAAGGAGGCTGCTCCAAATGTTCAGTCTGGAGTGAGTGGCCGTGCTCGAGAGCACGGCACGAGTGAAGACAGAATATTTGAAGCAAAGCTGACGCCGGCCGGAACCGATTCTTCAGTCACGAGGGGTATACCTATCTTTGATTCTGTAAAAATTCCCGCACAATCCATTTTGAGGTTTTTATGAAAGCTTTACTAGCCCTCTGCGTCGCGCTCTTCCTCGGTAGCTGCTCGATGCAAGATATGTCGAAGACGCCGATTGCGATCGTCGTCCCGGTCTCCCATCCGAGTTTGCAGAAAATTGAGGATGGGTTTAAGGAGACAATCGAAAAAGAGGCTCCCGGCAAGTACCGGTTTGTCACGTTCAATGCGCAGGGCAATAAAACGCTGATGCGCGGCGAGGTGGAAACAATTGCAAGTGACGATTATGCACTTGTGTTCACCATTGGAACATCGGCCTCACAAATGACGGCCGAGGTCTTCGAAAAAAGGAAAGTGGATACGCCGATCGTCTTTGCCGCGGTCGATAACCCAGAGCGAGTCCACCTGGATGGCAAACATGCAACAGGGATCCGCGAAAGTGTCGACTTCAATGGCGAGCTCGACTTTGTTAAGGCACATCAACCCGATCTAAAGTCTTTGTTAGTGGTCTATAACCCGATGGAAGTGGGCCGCTCTGAAGACGCCGATTTGCTTCAGGCCATCGGCAAGGCAAAAGGGATCGATGTCACGCCTGTCGAGATATTTCAGTCGAGCGAAATGAAAACGCGCGTCTTGCCCTACATCCATCAGGCTGATGGCGTGATTGTCTTGCGCGATAATACGGTGGTCTCAGGGCTCGATCCTCTGATCCGTCTGTGCAATGACGCACATATTCCATTGATCGCCAGCGACTTAGACTCTCCCGATCGGGGCGCAGCCATGGGCTATGGCGTGTACGAAGAGGATTTTGGTATAGAGGGGGCTGGTAAGGCACTGCGTATTTTAGAAGAGCATGTGGCGCCAGAAGAGATCCCAATCACGGCGTTGACACAATTTTCAACAAAAATCAACCCTGATGCAGCGATCAAACAAGGGGTGCAAATCCAATGATCTTCGGCCTCCTCGATCAGATGCTGATTGCTTTGCCTTTATTCTTCGGGGCCTATGTCACAATCTCGCTGCTCAAAATGCCCGATTTTAGTCTCGAGAGCGCCTATCTATGCGGCGCGCTTGCTGGGGCTCTGACGGCACATCTGCCTGTGGGGTATGCCATGTTAGCTGGAGTAGGTGGCGGCTGCTTTGTTGCGCTCATCGTTTCTCTTGTAGCGTTTCGGTGCAAACTCCCCTTCTTATTGGCAGCGATCATTGTAAACGGCCTGTGCCACGGCATAACGCAAGGCATCTTGGGGACGTCAATGCGAAGCGTCCAAATGACACTTCCCTTTTCAGAACATGCTGTGCTCATGGTCGCAGGCGTCATGTGCGCTTGTGTTATGTTTTTCGTGCTGCGCAGCAAGCTTGCCTACGCATGGGCGGCGTTTGGCCACAATCGGCAGTTTTTCGAGTGCCACGCGATTTCTGGCGGTTTCGTCAAAACGTCGGGTATCGTCGTTGGGTATGCGTGCGCGGGTCTCAGCGGTTTTTTATTTAGCTTATCCAATGGATTTGTCGATTTGACGATGGGCTTTGGCGTCGTGCTGATCTGTCTAACAGCGCTCACCCTCGGCGCGTCGGTAATTCGTTCGGCCAAGCCCCATTTTGTGGTGCCGATCGTGGGCCTTGTCTTGTTCTTTAGCATCCAACAAACGCTGCTACAACTTGGCCTAAACTTAAAGTATTTCAACGCGTTCCAGGCACTTGTCGTGCTAGGGGCGATTTTGTTCATGGCGCGTAAAGAGCGGCGCGTCATCGACCATTTGGGAGTATAACATGGAAATCAGTGGGTTGTCGTATCGACATACAGAAAGTGGGCCTTATTTCTTCAAAGATCTAACGTTCTCGCTCAAACCAAACGCAATCAACGCTCTGCACGGCAAAAATGGCGTGGGCAAGTCGGTCTTATTGCATCTACTGGCAAAGCGGGACACTTCGGTGATGTTGATGGACCAAAAGTTCGACCGCTCGCTCATCGGGCCGTTTTCGTTCCTCGAAAACCTCGCCATGAACCAAATGGGTAAGTTCCCGT
>JBDKJI010000126.1:0-4295 GCA_039796655.1 Chlamydiota bacterium
CAGATCGGAAAGCGGTGAGATTCTTGCTATGGACGTGCAAGTTATTGATCCTCCAGCGCACTCCTTCAAATATCGCCTCTGGTACACGCCTTCCTTTTTCATCAATCACCCACTCATATTGGAAATGCGACGGGTTCACTACACACGACTCGTTAATAAAACCAATCGTATCGGAGCGGTGAATTGGATCGATGCCTCCCAGATATTGGCCAATGGCTGCCGCATCGAAAAAAGAGCAAAATTCATCCGCATGTACCACAAAAAGCTCGGGATTTTTCGGACGATGACCGGCGGGACTTATGAACGGGTGCTTATCTCCGTACTGAGGTATCCCAATCGGTAAAGGTTCCGTCCACTGCCTCCATAACTCATGTCGAAACCGACTCAACAATGACATGTCTGTATCTGAACGACGACCGCAATCTACAACAAATTTTAAAAAGCGATCGAGAGGCCTTAACCCAGATACATAGATCAAGCTCGCAATGCCTCTTGTATCATTATCGAAGGGGATGCCAATTTTACCTTTGTAGCGGCGACGCAACACCGGAAGGAGCTCTTCCAGATCTGCATAAAGCATCACATCGTTTTCCATATGAAAGACATCGCTGAGCGATTGCTCATGCATCAAAGCAGCGAGATAAAAAAACCGCTCGATCGCAAAAAACCAAAGCCCGCCATATGACCGCTTGTCATATTTCGCCGTTTTCAGAAATCGCCTATGGACCCAGTTTTTTTCCAATCTCTCGCACGGCGCAAACTGTACACCATCTTTTACAAACAATGCGTCCGAAGAATTAAATGCCGCTTCGCTGGCAATCAAATAGATCGGCACTTCAGGATTAAAAAGGCGCGCTTGAGACACCGCCGTAGACAAGTACGGGGGTAGCTGAGGACCGATATGAATAAAAACAATCGCGGGCCCCACGCAAAAACCAGTCGTTACAAAAACAGACAAAAAATAGCTTATTATTAGCGCAAATCTTGGCATTTCTTTTCGTTTAGCTGAATCTCAATTTTTGTAATCGTCACATTTTCGTTCTCTCCGATCACACAATCAGTGGGCGCGTACACAACTGCAAAGTCGTTCAATAAAGAAGGGACAATGCTAAAACTCGATTGGGGGCGGATCAAGATGTCATAGTGAAACAAAGAGTGGAAATCCTCAATGACATTGGCGTCATGTCGGTTTTCAGATCCCCGGGAAGCAAATGTGATCTGCACATTCGGGGGAAGAGCCTCCTTTAAACGGTGAATCAGGCGATCTGGATGCTCGTCATCAGTAAATACCTGGCAAAACAAAGGCTTATCTGGGAACAGTGCAGCGGCATATTGGAGCCCGCCAATGTAGAAATCAAAAGGGGGAAACTTGAGAGGTGCCTTAACAAATCGGTGATCCTGAAGATCGAATCCTCCTCCTAAACGGATATGCAAAGCAATGCTCACCGCATCTCGCGGAGGCAAAACCAGTTGGAGAGGTTCTTTTGGCGCAATCATATGCAAACATTCAGCTCGAAACTCTGGATTATGCCAATCAACACCAAACATATCGCCAAACCGATCGTGCTTTAGCTCCCAACCCACCTCAGGAAAGTAAGGACATACATATTGCACTGGTATCAGAGGTATCTTCGACCAGATCCGCCTCCATTTTGTCGATGCTTTAAAGAAGGGTTTGAGTTTCAGTTCCCTACGAAGCGCCTTATTCAAGTACGGGATTTCCTCATCATCGAGCACAAGCTGATTGGACAAGTGAAATGGCCTGTAAAGAAAGGATATCCCTCGAGATTTCGCAAACCACTTGGCATGCAAATACGTCAACAAGCCATCGCCAAATCGGCCGCTGTGCTTATCGTTGATTACGATCGTGCGTTGGGTAGCGAGCAATCCCACAACAAGGCATGCGAAGATGAAAGCAGAAAGATAATACCATTGTTTCATAAGTATAAATGGGAGGTAATATAGCTGTAACCTTGGTGTTCATACTGGATTATTGCTGCTCTTGGATCAGGTACATCAATGTATTTTTGCCGTCTTAGATGCGCCTGGTCAGAGCGAAGCTGGATGAAATTGAAGTAAATCTCATACTCAGAAAGACAAGAGCCATACACCTCCTCAGGATCGATAGATCTGCACAGGGCAATCCAAGGCTCAACGCCGTGGTGCATCTTGAGATGGGCAAACAAGTCAGTCAACACAGGTCGTTGGAACAGCATATAATGTGTGATCCCCGAATGTTCTTGCACTACGCGGCGTAAGCCTGGAAGTAATCTTGCCATATGAGCGAAATAAGGAGGGTGATATTCGGTACCCATGTTGAAATAGGGCTCCCCTACCGATGTACGAAACGCCACCGGCTCCATCAACATGACATCGGCATCGACAATCAAAACATTCGAAGAAATATCAGGAATAACGTAAGGGGCATACAGCTTGAGCAGCTGCTGCAATATCCAGCCTGCGCGCGTTTTGGGGCTTTCTAAAAAGGACTTTGCCTCAGCACCATTGTCGCTAAAAATCACACGAGCGATGTCTTCTTTGGAAAAAGGATAGAGCGCTTCATCGAACCACTCGGCCTGATCTGTAAGAGGCTCTTTCGAGACAACAATGATGCGTCGGATTCCTTGCGCCTGCTTTTTCAGAGCCGAGATGCACAGGTCGAGGGTCCTCTTGTCCTTTGTAGCGCAAGGAACCACTACATCGATAGGCTCCATAGAGAACTCGTACCGATGAACTCCCCACGGACGGGGCAAAGGAACTTCTTTCTTGGCGCAGCCCACAACAAATAGAGCCGCTAGGACGAAGAGAAACGCTTTCACGCCTCCTCCCGACAAACAAGAGAACTACCAGCTCGCTTTCACGATACCTGGAATCAAACCTTGGTTAGCCATCTCTCTAAAGCACAGGCGAGACAGGCCAAATTTGCGCAAAAACCCGCGCGCTCTGCCAGTAAATTGGCATCGATTTCTCAATCGAATGGGCGATGAGTTCTTGGGCATTTTGTTCAAGGCGTCCACCGCAGCAAGACGCTCCTCAATCGGCTTATTCATATTGAGGATTACTTTTTTGAGTTTCGCCCTCTTGTCCCACTTACCTTGGACGAGGCGCTCTCTTTTTTTCTGTTTTGCAACTGAAGATCGTTTTGCCATATATCCCTTATTTCTTGCGTCCTGGGCCTTTTTGCCGCTGTTTTCGGTTGGGGTCTTTCTTATTGACCACATACGTTCGGCCCTTCCGGCGGACAACAACATCCCCTTTAGAAGGATCTGCTTTGATCGAAGCTTTAACTTTCATGAATCAAACCTTTAGCGCGTTGGTCTTTGCGCAGTCTAATGCTCTTGAAAAGGAAGTTATACTGCATAGAGGGCTTTTTCGCAAGCTCATCTTTCACATCGATGTTCGCAAAATAGTTCTAGACAATCTCAACAGATATGGGGCTGGAGGGTCTAACCTCTCTCCCAATTGGACACCCAATTTTTCAACCAGCCTAGGATAAGAACCTTTTTTAACCCAAATATACAAATCGCCAGAGTGAACTCCTTTATAATCATACCACAAGGCACCTATTGCAACTGTATTTTTTAAACCAATATGGTCAACAAGCAACTGGATGAAAGTACCCTCACCCCTTCCCAACCCCTTTCGAACCCAAAGATCGAACCGCCTCCGGTCTTTCTTAAAAAAACACAGCTTTGCCATAGACGAATCTGACAAAACCCAACCACTACGCATCTCTCGTAATACCTCTCGATAGCGTGCCGCAATCTTATCAACCGACGACACGGCGCTCGGTATTTTTTCTACACCCATCATAAGGAGTCCGAAAAATGATTGATGAAACAACGGCAATACTGGCGTGTCTGGCATACGCCTCGCAAATTCATGGAAGAGAAAGCATAAAGCAGCCTCTCTTCGATCTGACACTTGCAGAACACGAGCCTGTTGACCTGGCATTTGCAAAATACGAAGCTGCCAATCTGGCATTGGGGGTTCAGAGTCAGATGCTTTGGAATCGACTGGCTTGGGAACGGTCTGCACAGGAGATGTCCAAAGAGCGTAAACATGTGCTGCGCAATCAACCACTTTGCCATCAATAGTCGCCATCGATTTCTCCTTGTCTTAGACAAGGCCGGGATCTTACACTCTACAAAGAAAAATATTCAACCAAAAATAGATATACCGCGAAGGATTGAAAAATTCGGAAACGGGCAAGAAGGCTGCTTCAATTTTTCAGTCTGGAGTGAGCGGCCATGCTCTAGAGCATGCCGCGAATGAAGACGAAAAATTGAAAGCAA
>JBDKJI010000127.1:0-4793 GCA_039796655.1 Chlamydiota bacterium
GTGAACAGTTTTTGTTTTCACAAAACCGTACAAAATCACATAGAGCAAAAAACCGGCTAAAGCAATCAAAGCGGTTAGTCCGTTTGCCCCGGTCCACAGGATTGCCTCGCCGCCGAGGCCCAAAGAGGTCGCAAACAAAAGAGCGCCCGTCGTGGATACAGTCCCCGTTGCGAGGGGGCGCCGCTTGGTTCTGTCCATTTGTTGATCGAGGTGTCGATCGATGTAATTGTTAAACACACCCGCGGAAGCAACGACGAGGGCAAGCCCTCCAATTGTCGCAAGAGCGATCTCCGGATGGAACGCTTGTTTTGAGGCGAATGCAAAGGCTCCGATTGTCGTTACCAAATTGCCGGCGATGATGCCAGGTTTAGTGAGGTAGTAGTAGGTGCGAATTGAGCCCATGAACCTATCCCACTACATCATACGGTAGTTGAGGTTGTACATGATCCAGAGCGAGCCGATCACGACGATGATCAAGACAAGCGCCATGAACAAAAAGAGCATGAAGTTCCATTTTGGTTTGGCTTCTTGTCCGAGGTGCAGAAACAAAATCAGTTGCACAAACGTTTGGATGACCGCCAAGACAACGATCGAGGTGGTGATCCAAAACGAATTAAACACACGCTGGTCGACGATATAAAAGGCGGTAAGCGTGAGCAGTGTGCATACAAGGAGCCCGAGCCAATAGGTGCGCAGCGTGCCTTCTTGGGGGATCTTTTCTGGTTGGTGGGTCATCCGATCACTCCCATCAGGTAGACAAAGGTGAAGATAAAAATCCAAACGACGTCGAGAAAGTGCCAAAAGAGGCGAAAGCAAGCAAGGCGCCGGATTGTCGATGGAGTAAAGCCTCGCTTTGCGATCACAAACATCATGACAACCATCCAGAGAAGGCCGATGCTAACGTGAAAACCGTGCGTGCCAACTAAGGTAAAAAAAGCCGACAAAAAGCCGCTTCGTTCCCAGCTGTTGCCCTCGTGGACGAGGTGGGCAAATTCAGAGACTTCAAGACCGACGAAGCTGGCTCCGAATAGAAACGTCACGATGAGCCAGGCAATTGCATGCTTTTTTCGATCTTGATAGGCATCGAGCATCGCCATGCCGCATGTAAAGCTGCTGATCAAAAGGCACATGGTCTCGACCAAGACGAAGGGGAGATCGAAGAGTTCTTGCGGGCCGGGGCCGCCGTAGGTGCCGATGCGCAGCACAAAATAGGTGGCAAAAAGGGTGCCGAAGATGAGGCAGTCGGTCATGATGTACATCCAAAACCCAAATAGTGTTTTGGCGTAGACCCCTTGATGAGGGTCAGGGAAATTTAATGTCCGTTCGACCATGTCTTCCACCGGGTATGCGGATGTTGTTTTTCGATCGTTTCAATCTCAGCGATTGATAAGGTGTATTCAATATCATCATCGGTAAGTCGATATATGATCAAAGCGAGCATGCCAATTGTGCCGACGGCCATCAACCACAACATGTGCCAGATGATTCCAAAGCCAAACAAAAAGCTAAATGACGCGATTAAAAAACCCATGGGAGAGTCCTTGGGCATATGGATTGGTTCGTAGGGTGGGCGCTCTTGACTTACCTTGCCTGCTTGTTTGATGGCCCAAAAGGGGTCTCGATCATGCACCTCAGGCAATACAGCGAAGTTGTACAACGGGGGAGGCGATGCAGTGGCCCATTCGAGGGTACGGCCGTTCCACGGGTCGCCGGTTGTGTCCATCCGTTGCTTTCTTTGGAGGACGCTGACGACGATTTGCACGCCCTGCAGTACGGTGCCAATTGCAATCAAAAAGACTCCGACGCCGGCACACAAAAAAAGGGGTTGCCACTCGGGATTGGTGTAGTGGTCAAGTCTGCGCGTGGCTCCCATGAGGCCGAGAAGATAGAGCGGCATAAAAGCACACAAAAAGCCGATGAACCAAAACCAAAACGCCCATGTGCCGATCCGTTCGTTGAGCTGGAAGCCAAGGATTTTGGGAAACCAGTACGTCGCCCCTGAAAACAGCCCGAAGACAACGCCACCGATGATCACGGAGTGGAAGTGGGCTATTAAAAATAGGCTATTGTGGACCTGGAAATCGATGGCCGGTACCGACATTAAGACGCCTGTCATCCCGCCGATGGTAAATGTGGTGATAAATCCCATGAACCACAGCATCGGGGTCGTCATATGGACCCTGCCTTGGTACATCGTAAAAAGCCAGTTGAACACCTTGACGCCCGTTGGGATCGCAATCAACATCGTCATGATGCCAAAAAACGCGTTCACGTTCGCTCCGGCGCCCATCGTAAAGAAGTGGTGGAGCCAGACGATGAACGAGAGCAGTGTGATTGCGACAATCGCCCACACCATCGAGGTGTAGCCGAAGAGTCTTTTTTCTGAAAACGTCGCCACCACCTCTGAGTAGATACCGAAGGCGGGTAGAACCAAAATATAGACCTCCGGGTGGCCCCAAGCCCAGATCAGATTGATGTACATCATTTGGTTGCCCCCGTGGCTACCTGTAAAAAAGTGCATGCCGAGGGTCCTGTCGAAGCACAGCATCGTGATGGTGGCTGTCAGGATGGGAAATGCGAAGATGATGAGCACTAAAGAGCCGAGACAGCTCCAGGCAAAGATGGGCATCTTCATCAGTGTCATGCCGGGGCAGCGCATTTTGAGGATCGTCGCTAAAAAGTTGATCCCCGAAATAAGGCTGCCTACCCCTGCGATTTCAAGGGTCCATATCCAATAGTCCATTCCGACGTCGGGGCTGTAGTAGATCCCAGATAGGGGAGGATACGAGAGCCAGCCCGCTGCCGAGAAGTTGCCGATGATGAGCGATAGATTGATCAGGAGCGCGCCGACGGCAAAAAGCCAAAATCCGAGAGAGTTCAAAAACGGATAGGCGACGTCGCGGGCGCCGATTTGGAGTGGCAAAGCGAGATTCATCATCCCAAAGACAACCGCCATGCCAACAAAAAAGATCATTGTCGTGCCGTGCGCTGTGAATACCTGTTGGAAGTGACTCTCAGAGAGATAGCCAAACGAGTCGCCGACGGAAAACGCCTGCTGCGCTCGCATCATGCCGGCGTCGAAGAGCCCTTTGAAGAGCATGATGGCTGCGACAACCATGTACATCACGCCAATTTTTTTCGGATCCAGCGACGTGATCCACTCTTTCCAAAGCCATGTCCACTTTTTGTAGTAGAAAAGAAGCGCCACGGATAAGAGCGCCGCAAAGACCATGGAGGCGTCGGCGGCATATTCGATGTAGTCGTGTTCAAACGCGGCCCATGTGAGTCTGCCGAAAAAAAATTCTTGCCAATTTGTCGGAAGCTTAATCATGAACTTGTGTACCCTCCATCGGCATCATATATTTCATCACGACATGTTCAAACAAGTCGTCCTGCGGTAGCGTATAGTAGGCCACCGGATTATATTTGCTCGGGGCTAAAAGGTGGTCATACTCTTCGTAGGTGAGCGGCACTCCTTCCTTTTTTACCATCTCGACCCATGCGTGAAACTCGTCCCACGAAGAGGCTCTTGCTGTAAATGTCATCCCTGAAAATCCCTCACCGCTGATGTTGGCAGAGCACCCAAAGTAGTCGCCAGATTGTTGAGAGATCAAATGCACTTTAGTTGTCATGCCCGACATGGCATAAATCTGGCTGCCCAATCTCGGAATCCAAAATGAGTTCATTGGCGCATCGGAGGTCAACTCGAAATTCAACGGGGTTTCTGTGGGAAACTGGGTGAAGTTCACGACGGCAATTTTGTAGTCGGGGTAGATAAAGAGCCACTTCCACTGTTGTCCAATGACCTGGATGCGCATCGGCGGCACATTCGAATCGAGGGGCTTGAAAGGGTCGAGTTCGTGGCTACTTGTCCATGTGACAATGGATAGGATCACGATGATGATAAACGGGATGCCCCACCACGCCGACTCAGCCACTAAGCTGTAATCCCAGTCAGGGGTGTATTTGCCGCGGTGGTTGCTCGCCCGGTATTTCCACGCGACCCAAATTGTGAGGATAAAAACGGGGATGACGACAATGAGCATGAGCAATGTAGCAAAGACAAATAGCTCCTTTTCCCGATCACCGATAAGTCCACGAGGACTGAGCACATCGATGGTGATGCCTCGCAGATACAAAGTGATGAGGGCAGCAAGGGCGGCAAAGGGCAAAATAACCAAAGCAACTTTCAAGGCGCGTTTTACCACGGGCACTCCAAAAAATCTGTTATACTCGACTTTGTACATTTTTCGGTTCGAGTTTTGTAAGATTTTGACCTGCAATTGGTTATTGGCACCTGCAATCGGCTTGAAAAGCCATTGCAGGTGCCAATAACCAATTGCAGGTCAAAAAATTGTGAAAATCGCACAGAGAAATGTGCAAAGTCGAGTCACATACTGTCTATTATTTTTGAGAGGTGGTATAAAACTGCTCATGGATCATATTCGAACCAAAATCATCTGCACGATAGGCCCTGCCGTTTCCGAATATCAAACGATGTTGCAGCTTGTCGAAGCAGGGATGAGCGTGGCTCGCCTGAATTTCAGTCATGGTACGCACGACGAGCATCTGAAAAACATCACCCATTTAAAGCGGGTGAGAAAAGAACTCAAGTGCCCCTTAGCGATCATGCTCGATATGAAGGGGCCGAAAATCCGCGTTGACAAAGTGCAAAATGGCGCGATCACATTGAGTCCAAAACAGAGAATTTGCCTTGTTGAAAAAGGGGACGGTAGCCCTTCTGAGATCCCGTTTCATCCCATTGAGGCTCTCTCGGCAATCCGACCTGGCAT
>JBDKJI010000128.1:0-3852 GCA_039796655.1 Chlamydiota bacterium
AAGATGGAGCGGACCTTTAGATTCGATGTCGATCGGTTGTCCTAAGCCATTGAGTACACGCCCGAGTAGCTGAGGCCCCACTTGGATATGCATGGACATGCGTAGCGGGATCACTTCAGAAGACGGACCGATCCCTTGCATGTCGCCGAGCGGCGAGAGGAGTACTTCATCTTTGGTAAAGCCGACAACTTCGGCGGCAAGCGGCTCACCTTGCCTTTTGATGAGGCAAATTTCTCCCATTTTCACCTGGGGGACGACCGCTCGGATGAGCATCCCGACGGCTTCGGTGATCCGCCCGTGAACAGTGGTGAGCTCCACTTCCTCGAGATGGCTCATCAGTTTGTCTAAGGGATCGTGTGGGTCCATTACAACTGAACGTTGAGTATCGTTTTAACGCCTTCAATCGCCTTGCCGAGGAGGGTGGAGGCGTATTCGATCTCTTGTTGCGCAAGTCCGATCTTCACCTGGATGGAGAGCATGTCGCCGGCGCTCATCGCCCCGCCGCGCTTACCCATCGATTCGATCATCTGCTGCACTTCGAGCATCGTGTCTTGTCCGTGGTTCACATAACCTAAGAATTTCGCCACAGTGGACTCGCCGCTGCCATGGGCCATCGCTTTTGGTTCGAGTCCCATTTTTGATGCGGCCGAGGCGATGTGTTCGTTTGCGTTTTTGAGCTTGTTTTTAATCAGGTGATTTTGGGAACGCGTCAGTGTGAGCTTGTCTTTTTTGAGCTGCGATTCGACCGTTCCGAGTCCGTCTTGCGCCACCTTTGCTTGGGCCAGAAGCGTCTGGAAAGAAGGTTGGCCCGTCGAGGCCAGTGGCGAGCGGGTAATCTCCATGGGCGTAGGACTACTAGATGGGGCCATTTGCTGTGAGGGCGCAGCTTTCGGCCCCGTATCCATCATGGAACGAAATTGCGATGAAGAGGGCTCCGGAGAGACCTTGGTCGGCTCGAGCGATTTGGCAGGCGAAATCGCATCGGGAATTCGGTCATACGGAGCAGGGCTCATGCTCTGCCTCGCCCTGCAGGTCCTGGGGTTTTCTTAATGCATGTGTCGATGAAGTGGATTGCGGTATCAGAGAGCTTCTTAATCAAAGGATCTTTCGATTTCAGAGTTTGCTCTAAGATTTTTTCCGCTTGCGGCGTCTTTTGCGGCATCATCCCCATTGCAACGCCGAGCATCGCTTTGGCCATGTCGCTCGAGGGTTCTTCGTCGAGTACTTCTTGGAACATCTTGCACGCTTCTTTAAGTTCGAGTTTATGCAGATGCAGATACCCAACGCCCATCTTCCAGAGATGATTGGAGGGGTCGAGGAGTTGGGCTGCCTCGAAGAGTTTTTTTGCCGAATCTTCGTCGGCCTGGTTGACCGCGATGAAGCCTGCCTCAATGAAGAGGATTGTGTCTTCTTTATACTGCTTCCAAGATGCCATCGTCGTCCTCTTCTATCGTTATTGCGTTTTTTGGTTGCGGATCGCAGCCGAGATCATCGAATTGACCTGGGCGATCAAGTTGGAAATCGATTCGCCGACCTGTGTCACCTGGCTCATTTGGAACTGGAGCAAGATGAATGAACCGGGAGTCGCTGAGCTCATTTGGCTGGCCAGCGCACGCACTGCGGAGACGAGTCTCGATTGCGCCTTTTGGTAGTTTTTAATCAAAGTACTAAAGCTGATTGACAGCTGTGGACTTTTCATGGTTTTTTTCCTACTTCACTTTTCGTAACACTTTTTGCAGCGCAGAATAGCCATGGAGAAGAACGCCCAAGCGGTCGAACTCTTTTTCTCCAGCTCCTTCGCGCAGCTTCGTTTTGATTTCGAGAATTCGCTTTTCAACTTTGGACAAAATCTCTTTGGCGCGCGCGGGTTTTTCGTGGATCTCTTTTTCGAGATCGAACATGAACCGCTTGCCTTTTTTGTCTTCTTTTTCTAGCCCAAACATAATTTCCTCCCCGCTTCAGCGCGTATATTCGATTCTATACTTTATTCCATCTTTTTCAAGTACAATTGTTCCAGTGCCAATCGTAGTGATCTTCATTCCATCGACGGCATCGCCAATTGTGTAGATCTTTCCATTCAGAATACAACTATAGCCCAGTCCATCGAAGAGCGACGTACCGCTGACGGTGTATTGGTCAGAGACATCGATCGCCGCTTGGTTTGGCGTTGCGGCAATTGCGAGATCTTTTACTTGTGTTACGCCAGGGATGGCGTTGATCTCTTTGACGAGGTCGCGGTATTCAGATTCCATTTTGTCGCTGTATTTGCCTGAAAGGACAACAGTGCCATTTGTCAATTGCATGGCGACGGTGCCGAAGCCTTCTGCTTGCAGCATGCTTTGCAGCTGTGTACTCAGGTTTTCTTCGACGATCACTGCATTGTGGAGGCGATCTAGGTAGGGGAAGTTGACGGTGACATACTCGGCCAGGCGGCTTGCTTGGTCATTGGTGGCGACGTAGCCGTTCATCACGAATTTGCCCGCCTCGACGGGGCGGATTGAAAC
Source organism: Chlamydiota bacterium (assembly GCA_039796655.1). Lineage (GTDB taxonomy): Bacteria > Chlamydiota > Chlamydiia > Chlamydiales > SM23-39 > JBDKJI01. Next base: position 2,505 of record JBDKJI010000128.1, read on the forward strand.
GCCTTTCCAAGCGCCGTTTTCAGTGAGGACGTCATTCATCATCTTGGCGACTCCCTCATCGATGACGATGGTATCTTCGATGCTGCGGATGAAGGGGATTTCGCCGACGCGGTAGCGGAGCTCTTGGTAATCGACATTGGTGAGGACATGGCCGACTAAAAAGAGTTTGCCACTACCCGGATTGAACGAGAACTGTACATTGGTATATTTGGCGAGGGCCTCTTGGATTTCGTGGGTTGGCTGTTTGTGGGCCACCTCAGTTTTTTGCGTCTTGAACAGCGAAAAGAAGCTGACAAACACGATTAAAAACACCGCCGCAAACGAGAGGGCCATGACAAGGTACTTTGGTGGGATAGGCTCTTTTTTCCAGTCGGTGGGTTCTTTTACCGCAATCGGGGTCTCTTCGCTGGGCGCCTCTTCCATCGACTGAGGCTTTAACGCTTCGACCGATGAAGGGATCATGGGCGAGTAGAGCGTCTCTTGGGGCGCTTCTCGGTCGATGATCAAAAAGACTGTTGTGCCCATCGAGATCACATCTTGGGACGTGATCGTCTTTTTACCTGTGAAGGCAACGCCGTTGGCGAGCGTGCCGTTTTTGGAGCCGAGATCTTCGATCTCGAGTTCTCCCTCATTGCTGACATTCAGCCGAGCGTGGGTACGCGAGACAGACAAATCTTGGAAGACGATATCGCAGCTATTGGGGTCTTTGCCGATGACGTAGGAGTGATCTTTTTCGATCCCGATTTCGGCGCCCGCATTAGGTCCCGAAATCACCTTGAGCAATAGCGGCATCTCGGAGGCAAGGTGGAAGGGGATTGACTCTTCATGAGGGCTCTCTTCGAAGATCGTGTCGTAGGCAGTAGGTTCGCCTGGTTCTTTTTCGGCCTTCACTTCTTTGTGGGTGGGGACCGTCGGCTCCTCCATCAGAGGCGCTTCGGATGGGGGGTCTTCCAGATCGCCGAAGATATCGTCGTAGCCCCCTTTTTTCTTAAGCACCTCGTGGGTCTCTTTGGGGATCTCTTTTTCTGAGAATGTGAAGAACGTATCGCCGATTTGGATTCTATCGCCCTCTTTGAGCAGGATGGTTCCTTCCACCTCTTCATCGTTGATGAGGGTGGGGTTGACCCGGCTTAAGTTGCGTAGGGAGAATCCTTTGTCCGATTTTGTAACGCGGGCATGTTTTCTGGAGACGGTGGTATCGTCGAGGACCAAATCAGAAGAGGCAGGGTCTCGTCCGATGACCCATTCGTTGCCCTCGTCGAAAGTGAGCGTCAGTCCCTTGTAGGGACCATCAAACGCGAAGAGATGTGCTGGCATCGGTGTCCGTTATACCGGTGGTGGTTGTTGT
>JBDKJI010000129.1:0-10055 GCA_039796655.1 Chlamydiota bacterium
GGCAACGCCGTGGCGATCGACATTTTCTTTGGCCAAACTCAAAGCTTCGGGGCAAATGTCCGATATCGTCACACAAAGATCTATATGACTTAGTTTCAATGCGATACCAATACATCCGCTACCCGTGCATAGATCCCAAACAACCCTACGCGCGCCACGTTTTTTCGCAATGATGTCGAGCAATAATTCTGTCTCGACCCTGGGTATTAGCGCTCTCCGATCGACACGGATCATCGCCTTGCCAAAAGGCACTTCCCCCACAACGTAATCAATCGGCTCTCCTTGCAACAAGCGCGCATTTAAGACATCGAACCGGGCCTGTTGATCGCTCGACAACTCCCAACCCAGCCACACATCAGACAAACTGACACCGAGCACGTGGGCTAAAAGCCGGTTATGATTTGAGTTTTTGTTCATAAAAGTAGTTGACAAGCGGGATAGTGAGATCGTCTAAATCGCCTTCCATCACTTTATCGAGTTTGTATAAGGTGAGATCGATCCTGTGATCAGTAAGGCGATTTTGCGGGAAATTGTAGGTGCGAATCCGCTCAGAGCGATCGCCACTACCGACCTGCGCTGATCTGGCAGCCGCCATCGCCTCGTGCGCTTTACGCCTTTCTTCTTCAACAATACGAGCCGTGAGCAGGCGCATGGCTCTGTCTTTGTTTTTGTGTTGACTTCGCTCATCTTGGCACGCAACGACGGTACCAGTCGGGACGTGTGTGATACGCACAGCAGAGTCGGTTCGATTTACGTGCTGCCCGCCAGCTCCCGAGGCGCGATAGGTTTCAATCCTGAGATCCTTTTCATCGATCTGGATCGCCTCTTCTTCACTCGGCTCGAGCAAAACCGCAACAGTAATGGCCGATGTGTGCACTCTGCCTTGCGTCTCAGTTTTTGGCACTCTCTGTACGCGGTGGGTTCCTCCCTCGTATTGCATGAGGCGAAACACGTTGCTGCCCGCAATGGAGACAATGTATTCCTTGTAGCCACCGAGATCGGAGGGCGATGAAGAGAGAACCTCGCACTTCCATTTTTTCGCATCGGCATAAGCTCTATACATGCGAGCGCAGTCAGCCACAAAGAGGGCCGCCTCATCACCGCCAGTACCGGCGCGCAGTTCGAGGATGATGTTACGGCTATCTCTAGGATCAGGAGGGACTAGAAGAGCTTCGATCTCTTTTGTCTTCTCTTGCTCGAGGCGAGCTAGCCGCTCGATCTCCTCTCGGAGAAGGGCGACCATATCGAGATCTTTTTCTGACTTGAGAAGCGCCTCGCTTTCGCTAAGCTCTTTTTTGCAAAGCAAAAGAACCTCCCACACCTCTCGTAAACGAGAGAGAGAGGCGTGCTCTTGCATCAACGCCTTATATCGCTTCTGATCTTGGACAATATCGGGGCTCCCGAGCTCTTCCTCAATCTCAGCGAGGCGCGCGAGGAGTCTTTCGACCTTCTCGTGCATCGTCTACTTTTTCTTCGCAGCGACCTTTTTGGTCTTCTCTTTTTTCGCTTCGTCTTGCTTGTCTTGTTCTTTTTTGATCTCTTCGGTTTTGCGCTGATATTTCTTCGTGAACTTATCGACGCGTCCTTCTGAGTCAATGAACTGTTTAGCCTTCGTGAAGAAGGGGTGCGACGACGATGAAATCGGCACGCGGACTACGGGATACTCTTTGCCTTCAAAAGTTTCTTTTTCTTTCGGCTGCAGCGTGCTGCCAATCACGTACTTTGCGCCCGTCGACGAATCGACGAACAAAACCTCTTGATACGGAGGATGGGTCTTTTCTTTCATGATTTCCCTGGATAGCTATATATGAAGCGCAAGTGTACACTTTTGATGGGTTATCCACAAGTTATTTAAGATGTTTTTATACATCCTACCCTTTCTCGCCATCCGCCGCCTATTGTCAGGACGCTGGTCTATTGGCAAAGTCAACGATGTGGCGCTATGCATTGGGCTCGCTAGCCTACTCCATTGGCTTAACTGGCATACAACAGTGCTATGGGCCATCTTTTCATTAGTCCGTCTGGGATCGATATATATCGGCTACAAATGCAATATAGCGCGCCCCTGGGAGATCGTTTTTTTCTGGCGCGCCTGGCGCGCCTTTGTTGACTCAGCTATCGCCCTCAAAGTGCCTCGCGATCTGGGCATAGGCGCTTGTTTATGGGCCATCTCCATCGCCTCTTTTGCTGGAAGCCCTCCCGCGGCGCCCTGGTGCGTCGGTTTTCTCATATTGGCTTTACCTTGGCGTTTGCGCCAGGGTAAAACGGGAATATGGACGTGGTCGTTTCCCCAGGAAATATCAGTACCATTCAATGATGCCTACCCAGTCTATCGCAAAACGCTTGCGCAGCTAAGTCCTAAACGGCTTGATATTTCGGTTAGTCCGGGCGAAAAACCGCATATCATTTTTTTGTTCCTCGAGTCGTTTCGAGCTAAGAATGTGGGGACCTTGGGAGCCAAGATTGCGATGAGCCCCCGCTTTGACGCTTGGGCAAAACAAGGCGTGTTGTTTGAGCAGTTCCACGCCAATGGACTACCCACATTTCGATCTGTCATGGCAGCTTTATTTGGCATCCCGATGCATTTTCGCTCCACATCGCTGAGTCCCCTCTTAGACATCCCTCTTGTCGGTTTGAGCGATCTGTTAAAAAACCAGGGATATCACAATGCGCTGATCGAAACGGGCGACCTTCTGTATGACAATTGGCTGATGCTACTGAAAAGGCACGGATTCGACACGGTCTTTGGGACGGAGAATTTGCCTGACTTGAGATCGACGACCCATTCATGGGGCGTCGATGATCGCGAAATGCTTACCTTCGCCGCACAGTGGTTACAACAGCAAAATAAGCCAGTCTTTTTGAACGCGCTCACAGGGATCAATCACCACCCATGGACTTGCCCTAAAGGATGGCATGTACCAACACCTGAAAGATTGCATCCATCGTACCAACAGTTTTTGCAAACCTTCTCTTATACCGATGATTGCCTCGGCCAGTTTTTGGATACGCTAGGTAGCACCGGACTCCTCGATCGATCGATCGTCTTTGTCATGGGAGATCACGGCCAAGAAATGGGAGAGCGTGGCGGCCACGGCGGAGTGCACCTCAATGTATTTGAAGAGACACTCCATGTACCGATGCTGATCTTGGCAAAGGGGCGTATTTCCCCTCAAAGAATCGATGACGCAGCTAGTTTCGTCGATCTACTACCTACTGTGATGGACCTATTGCACATCGACGATTGGCACCACAGCGTTGGATCGAGTTTGCTGCGCGAGGGTCCTAAAACAGTGTATTTTTCTCTCGAGGGACTCGAGCGAAAAATGGGGCGCCTTCAAGGTAAAGACAAAACCATCAATGGCGATTTCTATGACTTGAGAGCAGACCCCGATGAAAAAAAACCACAGATTGCGCCAGATGAGACAGTGATAAAAAGCTACTTTGCAAAGGTCGATGAACTCTATGCAAAACAAGCATGGGCACCCACAGCACAACCGACCGGCGAGACAGTACGCCTCACTGCGGATGCCGATACGACAGATGCAATGTGGATCGAAATACTCAGTGCAGTCAAGACGCCATTACACATCATCGATTTGTCGAAATCGAACAAGTTGACCAACCGCGCCCTTTTCGCGATCCCTCGCGAAAAAGGGAAAGAGCTCTATCGCCTCTGGATCCAAAATTGCCTCCATATCACTGATGCAGCTCTCGAATGGGTTGCTTCTTCGTGTCCCAATTTAATGTTATTCCATGCCGCCTACTGTCACCTACTGACGAATCGAGGCGTAGCTATACTTTTGCAACAGCTACCTCAGCTATGTTACCTCGATCTAACCGGCGTCGAGGACCTCACTGATCTCGGCATCGGTGATCGCCCCCTTAAACTCCGCTTTGCCTCTCTACACGATATCCCGAACATCTACCTCGGCCTTGCCCAGCTCTTTCAAAACGCGCCCCTATTGGAAGGGTGGTCGGCCAGTTTTCCGCACACAACAGAAGAGGCGTGGATTGCACTCATGAAGACCCCGTGCGCTGCCGTCAACGCACATATCTATGACGCACCGTGGGTCGGTGACCTTGGATGGGAAAGCTTTCTGCAATGTCAGCCGCAGCTTGAGGCAGTCCACGTAGATCAAATGCCGCGCCTTAGTGTGCCTCGGTTCGAATCTGCACAAAGGCTCACCTATATCGGCTTTACCAATTGTCCCAATTTGACAGACAAATGGCTTAGTACACTGCGCCATTTGCCACTCAAAAGGCTTGTAGTGCGAAGATGTCCCCTGATCACAGAAGAAGGCATCGCGCAATTGATCGGCATGGAAGGGCTTTTTGTCAGGCTCCACGAATGTCTAGATCACGCAGCCATGGCCAGACTACAATCGCAAGGCATCCGATTCTATTGACTGCAAGATGGTTCGAGCGGCCAAAAGACCGTGAAGCACCCCTTCCTCGTAGCGAAAGTGCGGGTTATTTTCGAGGACCGGAAAATCGTTTGGTTGCAGTAAATCGTCCTCAGTGACGGCAGGAACAATCTCTTGCGCCAAGTTCAGCAGCGTCGTTCGTTGGGATTGAATCGCCCTTTCGAGTTCGTCCATATTGCCTCGTTGTTGCAAAACACTCTTTCATTAAGGCAGCCGACTCTGCCTTGCATACGTGGGGCGTCACTTCGACGGAATGCATCGGATGCTTCATTGCAAACAGATCGAAAAAGCTACCATTTGCACCCAAACGAAGGTCGGGCGCCCCCCAAACAACCCTCTTGATCCGCGCGGCAAAAATAGCGCCTGCGCACATAGGACAAGGTTCGAGCGTCGTATAGAGCGTCGTGTCGATCAGGCGCCAATTGCCGATCGCGCTTGCTGCGGAAGAAATCACCAAGATCTCCGCATGAGCCGTGGGATCTTGGAGCGCTTCGATTTGATTACGACCGCGGGCGATGATCTGGTGATCAAACACCAAGACAGCGCCCACGGGCACTTCCCCTTCATCGAGGGCATAGCGCGCCTGTTTCAACGCCTCTTGCATCATCCGCTCATCGAAATCAGCTGCCGACACCGCTCATCCTCTTCTGAAGCGCGCGAATCTGGTTTTTCAGCCCAGCGACATCTTGATCGTATTTGCGCATAACGCCCGCAATTTTGTCTTCGCACTTAAGGCGGAGTTTTTCCAAATCTCGGGCATGTTTCTTGACGAGGGCCTCTTTTTCAACAAGGGCTTTCGATTCTTCGGCCTCTTCCTTGGCCAGCCGTGTTGTCGACTCAGCGAGATTCTGCAGACGGTGAAACACCGACTCAGGAAAGGCGACTTTATTGAGCCACGCAAAAAGATATACGTTCAGCGCGCCAAAACGCTCTGCCATACCATCTAATACCCGTTCGCTTTCGTCCAAAGTCAACTCTTTAATCTGAGTAAAGTCGGGGTTAACCTGCTGCAGCTTTTCCGCAAACGCCTCATAGATGTCGCCATGCTGAAACACCCATCGATTGATCACCCAATCGGCCAAATCAGCATCGCTGCCCTCTGCCAGCGCACGAACGTACACCGCCTCGATTTCCTCGTAAGGAATGCGGTTATGCGGACGATTGCCAAAGTGTGCCCTATAAAACACAGGACTTTTCAGTAGATGCTCCGTACGAAGCTCTTTTTTAATATCGGACAAAATCGATGCAACCCAAGGCTGCACCTGTGTAAATGGATTTTTCATGCGACAGACAGGATAGCAGGCGGAATGATCCTAAGTAAAGAAGATTTAGACTTATACCATTCGTAAAAAATAAAGTCATAAATTACACAGCAGATTTTATTGAGCACCGAAGCCTGGAGCGAGGAGCCGACTCAATGAGTCGGCCCGAGTGAAGGTGCAGGTGCGCGATAAAAGACGCCTGTAATTTATGACTTTATTTTTTACGAATGGTATTACAACCGGAGCGCCTGGGCGCTCCGGTTGTTTGTCAAATATTTTTAGTTAACCGCTCCCGACTCCAGACGAAGTTGAACAATTATCTCCATTCGGGTACAATCAGTGGCGTCTTTAACCGTACAGATGGACGTCCTACATGTCATTAGATAGAGGCACCAAGGAAGAAATTACAAAAAAATTTCAGTTACACGAAAAAGACACCGGCTCTGCTGATGTCCAAATCGCTATTTTAACTGAAAGAATTGCTGAATTGACCGAACACTTGAAACTGGCTCCGAAAGACCATAGCTCCAGACTGGCCCTTCTCAAGCTCGTCGGTCAAAGACGCAAACTGCTCGATTATCTCAACTCAACGGATACTAAGCGCTACCAAAGCTTAATTGTCCGCCTGAATTTGAGAAAATAATTCGTGGGGACCAGGTCGCCTTGGTCCCTATTGTTTCAAATCTCGAGGCAGGAGAACAGAGGCTTGGGGCCTTTTTGACAAAAGGCGGCAATTCTCTGGGTTTCTGTCTCATCACTAGCAGAAGATACCCATGCATAAGCAAACCATCACAATCCCAATCGGGGATAAAACATATCACCTAGAGACAGGACAAATCGCAAGACAAGCGAGCGGCTCTGTTGTCCTTAAAGCAGGCGACACCGTCGTTTTCTCATCTGCTTGCGCTGCACCAAAGCCCTCTGAAGAAATCGACTTTTTCCCGTTAAGGGTTGACTACCAGGAAAAATACTCCGCAGCAGGCCGCACAGCCGGCGGTTTTTTAAAAAGAGAAGGGCGCCCCACTGAACGGGAAATTTTAGCCAGTCGCCTGATCGACCGTCCCTTACGCCCCATGTTTGAAGAGGGCTACTATAATGAGGTCCAAGTTCTCGCCTACGTTTTCTCATATGACGGCGTCAACGTTCCCGACGTGCTCGCGATCTGCGCCGCTTCTGCTGCGTTGGTACTGTCTGATATTCCTTTGTTAAAACCAATCGGAGCCGTCCGCGTCGGATTCATCAACGATGTCTTTGTTGTGAACCCAACTGCCGAAGAGGTGAAGCGATCGAGACTCGATCTCGTCATCGCCGGTACGGAAGAGGCAATCTTGATGATCGAGGGGTCATGCGACTTCTTGAATGAAGAGCAGATGCTCGAGGCCATCGAGACAGGTCACAACGCCATTCGACAGTTTTGCCAAGCAATCCAGAGATGGGCAGACAAAATAGGCAAGGTCAAGAAGAAGGATTATTTGCGCCTTATTCCGCAAGAAGTGACGCATGCCGTGGACACAGTGGCGGCGCCCCTTCTAGAATCTGCTTTGCACATTGTCGCTAAGCAAGAGCGAGAAACGGCCTTTGCCCAAATCCAAGAGACTTTGATCAAGACGTTTTTCCCAGAAGGGACCGAGGCAAAATTCAAGAAGCGCGACGTGATGGCTGCCTACAAGGCTTTGCAATCAAAACTCATGCGCTTGCAAGTGCTCCGTCACAAAAAGCGCCTCGACGGCCGCGCCCTCGATGAAATTCGATCCATTTCGATTGAACAATCGCTCTTGCCCCGCACACACGGCAGCTCTCTCTTTACTCGAGGTGAAACGCAATCGCTTGCCGTCTGCACTCTCGGTGGAGAAACAAGCGCCCAGCGCTATGAGGATCTACACGGCGAAGGCACCCAGCGCTTTTATTTGCAATACTTCTTCCCCCCGTTTTCAGTGGGCGAAGTGGGTCGCATGGGATCACCAGGCAGGCGCGAAATTGGCCATGGCAAACTCGCTGAAAGGGCCCTCCTCGCTACCTTGCCCCGCCAAGAAGAGTTCCCCTATGTGATCCGCGTCGAGTCAAACATCACCGAATCAAACGGCTCGTCATCGATGGCGTCCGTATGCGGCGGCTGCCTTGCCCTGATGGACGCTGGCGTGCCAATTAAAAGACCCGTTGCAGGGATTGCGATGGGACTTGTTTTAGAAAAAGATGACTATGCAATTTTGTCAGACATTTTAGGTGCCGAAGACGCCCTTGGCGATATGGACTTCAAAGTCGCAGGTGACGAAGAAGGGATCACCGCCTTCCAAATGGATATTAAAGTCGAAGGGATCACCCTTGCTATCATGGAGAAAGCTCTTGCCCAGGCCAAGAAAGGGCGATTGCACATCTTGAGCAAAATGCTTGCCGTTTGCCCAAAACCACGTGACGAGATGTCCTCCTATGCACCGCGCATCGAAACAATCCAAATCAAGCCAAGTAAGATCGGCACTGTGATTGGGCCTGGAGGCAAACAGATCAGGGCAATTGTAGAAGAAACAGGCGTGCAGATTGATATCAATGATAACGGCCTGGTCAGCATCGCCTCGAATAATGCCGAATCGATGGCCAAAGCAAAAGCGATCGTGATCAATTTGACATCGGAAGTGGAAATTGGCAAAACCTACAAAGGGCGCATTACGTCACTTGTGCAGTTTGGCATTTTCGTCGAGATCTTTGGTAAAGAAGGCCTTTGCCATATCTCAGAAATCTCGACAAAAAGGATTCAAAATATCCACGACATCCCCTATCGTGAAGGCGACATGATCGAAGTCAAAGTCATCGACATCAACGACCGGGGCCAAATCCGTTTAAGCCACCGAGCAGTGATCGAAGAACAAGAGCATGCCGTAGGACGATAGATCATGGAACACAGGACGCTCGCCTCGCAGTTGCATGAGCACGAAGGGCGCCTTGTCAAAATAGAGGGGTGGCTGAACAACATCCGCCCCTTCGGTAAGTTGACCTTTCTGCTCCTGCGCGACCGCAGCGGCCTCTCCCAAGTCGTCATCGAAAAAAAAGAAGTAGTTGCAAGCCTCAGCGGCCTCCAAAGCGGCACTATTTTGTCAATCCAAGGCAAATGCGTCGCCGCCAAGGAAGCGGCGCTGGGGTTTGAGATTGTAGAACCACAGATCGCGGTCATTCACCCGATCCGTGAAGCCCCTCCGATTGAATACTATAAGCCTGAACTCCATAACGACATCGACCATATTTTAGACCACCGGCCGATTGCTCTACGACATCGGCAAATCCAAGCCATATTTACAATCCAAGCTGAGCTCGCCCACGCGTATCGCCTCTTCATGCACGACCATGTAGGCGCCGTCGAGTATTTCGCCCCCAATATTCTCGGAGCATCGTCAGAAGGAGGCGCCGAATTTTTTAACGTCGACTATTTTGGCTACCCAGCGACGCTCGCTCAAAGTAGCCAGCTCTATAAACAAATCATGGTGGGCGTCAATGAGAGAGTCTTTGCCCTCATGCCGTTTTTCAGAGCCGAACCATCGCAAACATCGCGCCATTTGTCTGAAGGGAAGCAGTTCGAGTTTGAAATGGGCTTTTTTGCCAAGTCGTGGCACGAAATCCTCGATATCCAAGAAGCGTGCATCAAATTCATGGTCGCCTATATCAAAAAACACCGAGCTAAAGAACTTGGCTTACTCAACGGCAATATTGTTCAAGCGCCTGAGAGTGTTCCCTTCCCGCGTCTTACGTTCATGGAAGCGCAAGAACTCTACTTCCGCCGCACCGGCATCGATGAGAGACACGAAAGCGATTTGAGCCCCGCTGCTGAACGAGAATTATGCGCATGGGCCGCAGAAACGCACGGCACAGACCTTGTCTTTGTCACCGATTGGAAAACAGAAAAGCGCCCCTTTTATGCCTATCCGAAAGACAATGATCCTACCTTGACAAACACGTTTGACTTGCTCTGCGGCGGGACAGAAATCACATCAGGTGGCCAAAGGCGCCATACGTATGAGTCCATGCTTGCAGGGATCCGGATGAAGGACATGGACCCAAAGCACTTTGATGATTATTTGAGCATTTTTAAGTACGGCATGCCCCCACACGGCGGCTTCGGCATGGGACTCGAGAGGCTTACGATGACCCTTCTCAAATTGAAAAACATCCGAGAAGCCTCGCTGTTCCCGTCCGATACGAAACGGATTGCCGGCAATCGGATCAAGGCCAAACTCTTCTTCGGCGGCGAAAACGTGCGCAACGAAATCATCCGCCTATGCCGAACAAAAGATATCCCCTTTGATCACAAAGTACACGAAGCAACGCCCACTTCAGATGATTCGGCGCGCGTCCGGCAGACATTGCCCCACGAAGGAAT
>JBDKJI010000130.1:0-3033 GCA_039796655.1 Chlamydiota bacterium
CGCCTGGCATACGATGGGCTTGAGGTAGAATTTTCTTATGATTGACACCCCCGCAAAAGAGACAATTAAGCCCGGCGAAGGGAGGCTTAGTGACTTAGCCAAGCAGGGCCAAGCGAGAGCCTTGTATGTCGGCACCTACAAAGCCGACAAAACAAAAGGCGATTGTGAAAAAGATCTGGCGGAACTAGAGCGGCTTGGCGATACGTTTGGCCTTGCTTTGGGACTTGTATTGCCTTGTCCTTTGCGTGAGATTGATCCGAAGACGTTTCTTGGCAAGGGTAAGGTCGAAGAAATGCGCCAGCTTGTCGAAACCCATGGATGTGATCTTGTGGTTTTCGACGATGAGATCTCGCCGCAGCAGCAGCGCAACTTGGAACAAGCTCTTGCCCGCATCACCATCGATCGGACGGAGCTGATTTTGGGCGTATTTGCCGAAAGGGCCAGAACGAAGGAGGCGAAAATTCAAATTGAGCTTGCCAGCTGTCGCTACCAGTTGCCCCGGTTGAAGCGCCTTTGGACGCACCTGAGTCGTCAGAGAACAGGGGGCGCAGGCGGTGGCTACTTGAAGGGCGAAGGGGAAAAGCAAATCGAGATCGACCGGCGTATTCTAAAGAAAAGGATCGATCGCCTCGAGACGCTCCTTAAAGAGGTGAAACGGCATCGTGTTGTTCAGAGGAGTGCGAGGAAAAAAAGCAAAATCCCTACCTTTGCCCTCGTTGGGTATACCAACGTCGGTAAATCGACCCTTTTGAAAGCGTTGACCGACGCCGATGTGCTTGTCGAAGATAAGCTCTTTGCCACTCTTGATACGACAACCCGCCAATTTTTGCTCCCGAACAAGCAAGCGATCTTGTTAACCGATACTGTGGGATTCATCCAAAAGATTCCCCATCCGCTGGTGGCTGCATTTAAGAGCACTCTCGAAGAGGCGCTGGATGCCGATATTTTGATCCATCTCATCGATATGAGTCATCCGTCGGCAGAAGCGCAAGCCGATGCTACAGAGGATGTTCTTGAAGAGCTCGGTTGCAAGGGGCAACCCACGATTGTCGTTTTAAACAAGATCGATGCGCTTGCAAGCCCTATGCTGCTGCAGCGACTACGTATTCGGTATGCCAAAACGGTGCCTATTTCGGCAGTGACAAAAGAGGGGTTTGACGACCTTCTCGACATGATGGTGCGTGAAGTGGCCAGTTTGCGCCGCGTGGTGCACTTACGCATTCCGCAGAGTCACTACGCGCATGTGTCGACAATCATGCAAGAGGGGAGGATCATTTCATTGGTTTACGATGACAATGACATTGTGCTCGAAGTAGAAATCCCCCAGTATCTCGAGCGAAAGTTAGAAACCTTTATGTTTATACCTGCATGAGCAGCTCGTTTCGTGACCTGCCTTCTTCAGAAAAGCCGCGAGAGCGGCTGATACGACATGGCGCGTCGGCGCTCTCGACAATTGAGCTCTTGGCGCTCTTGATCAATGCAGGGAGTCGTACGCGCTCCGTGATTGAGCTCGCTTCGGACTTGCTTGCGCGCTTTGGATCGATTGAGGCGCTCCGCGAGGCATCCTTAGAGGAGCTATGCCAGATCAAAGGGATCGGTAAGGCAAAGGCGGTGCAACTCAAGGCGGCGTTTGCCCTTGCGACAAGATCGAATTATCCAACGCATGATTGCGCGTTGGACAAGGCGTCCCAGGTATTTGCACTCATACACCTTGAGATGGCTACCAGAACTCGCGAGTCGCTGATGGTCATTTTACGCGATGTAAGAGCCAAGTTGATCCATCGCGAGATCATCGGCGATGGGACGCTGAACCAGCTTCTGCTCCACCCGCGGGAAGTATTCCATGCGGCGATCAAGCACCGGGCGCACACCGTCATGATCGCGCACAACCACCCCTCCGGTGATCCATCGCCCTCGCAAAAAGACATTGAGATGACAAACGCTCTCGCCTTGGTGGGCCGCATGGTGGGCATCCCGCTTGCTGACCACATCATCGTCGGTCTCAAGACATATTTCTCGTTTCGAGACGCTCAAATGATGCCTATCTAACGGCAATGGAGAAGTAGTCTCGGACGCGGTCGAGTAGGCTGCTGGTGAGCATCTGCATACCGATCAGGCACACGAGCATACCGCCGAGCCTTTCAACAGCGACGAGCCCTTTATCGCCTAAGATTTTCTTGATGTAGGAGCCTGCCAGCAAGATGCCAAGTGACGGCAACCAGGCGCAAAAGCCGGCTGCAGCCACCATGAGGGGTGCCCCTGTTTCGTGGGCAAAGGTCATGACAGTGCTGATTGCGCCGGGGCCTGTGATCACGGGGATCGCAAGAGGGATGATCATGGGTTCTGTTTTGAGGGGAGCTGTCGGGTCAGCTGCGGGTTTGGGGAAGATCATTGTCAAAGAGATCAAGACGAGCAGAGTGCCGCCTGCGATCCCGATGATAGGGCGCGTGATCCCGATGAGATCTAAGACGGTGTCACCGAAAAAGGTAAATAGCCACAAAATCAATAGAGCAATCGAGAGCTCTCGGACGATGATGCGGATTTGCCGTTTTTGGTCGAACTGACCGAGAAGGGCCAAAAAGAGGGGAATTTGCCCTGTGGCGTTCAATACCAAAAAGATGGTGGTTGCAATTTGTGTGAAGGATGTGTCTGAAGCCATGTGCATACAGAGCATTGTAGCAAGCATAGGGAAAAAAAGGAAGCTTCCGTTCTTGCTGCCCATTTGATATTCTACTGCTCTTGTGAAATCGTTTAAAACCGTTACTTTAGGCTGCAGGACTAACCAGTACGAGTCGCAAGCTTTTTTTGATCAGCTGACGAAGGTGGGTCTATCGCAGGCGGCTCCAGAGCAACCAGCTGACCTTTGCATTGTGAATACGTGCACAGTGACGGATGCTGCCGATAGCGCGTCGCGCCATCAGATCCGCGCTCTTTTGCGAGAGCACCCTTCGGCTCGTGTCGTCGTCACGGGTTGCATGGTCGAGAGCGCTTCCCAATCGGTACGGGCCATCGATCCGCGCCTTGAGATCTTGC
>JBDKJI010000131.1:0-8175 GCA_039796655.1 Chlamydiota bacterium
AGCAGGTGGTTCTTTGCTACTCCTCATCGACCAGGGATTATTCACCTTTGAAGCCAGAGCTGCTCAAGAAATCGCCGCACAAGCTCTGCAAGAATCATTTTTCGAAGCGCTCCGTACCGAACAACGCACCGGTTACATTGCAAAAAGCATTCCCCAAGAGCATGAACGCCATCTGTACCACACGTTTTTAGTCCAATCTAACACGCACACCGGACAAGACCTACTCGGCCGCTTTGAGCTATTTTTGGAAAATTATTTGCTCCACCTAAGCGATACGATTCCCCTAGACCGATTTGAAACGCTGAAACAATCGGCGATCGTCTCATTGAAAACGAGGTACAAAAACCTTGCGATAAAAAGTACTCTTCTCGATCGCCTCGCCTTTGAAGAGGGGGGTGATTTTGGATTTGTGGAAAAACGGATCGAAGCTTTAAGCGCTTTGTCCTACGAAGTGTTTGTCCAAGCATGTCACAACTTCTTCGGACGCTTAAACAGTAAGCGGATTGCCCTCTACGTCGAAGGAGCTTTGCAACATCCCTTCCACTACACTCCACTGGAACCATCGGAAATCAGCCAAGTTGTGTCGTATGAACCCAGAAAACAGCTATGAAATGACCTGCCTCAGTTGTTCAGTAACATAAGAATTCAGGCTAATACCCATATTTTTTGCTTGAAACGCCAGTTTTGCATGCAGCTGAGGAGGTATCCTGAGGTTGAATGTGCCCGAAAACATTTTTTCCGGCTTTTCGCCTCGTTCCTTACACCAATTTAGGTAATCATCAACGGAACCTTTGAATGCTTGTTCCAATTCATCAACACTTTTCCCCTGAAAAGTAATCATATCACTCAATCCAACCACCTCTCCGTGAAATATTTTAGCATCATCATCATACTCAACATGTCCTACATATCCTTTGTATTTCATCATGACTATTTTTGTTCCCTCGGTTTGATCCCTGCGTTTTCCAAAAATTTTCGAAGCGACACCAATGCTCCCTTATCCGTTTCTTTCTTAGGATGAGGTCGGTGAAATACGGCTTTCTTCTCGTTCAGCAGAATCCTGATCCTAGATCCCTCACCCTCAGAAATCTCCGCTCCTAAATGCTCCAAGAGCTTTTCACAGTCTTTCCATACGACATTGGATTGAACTGGTGTCTTAAAAATCGCTAGCAGTGTCCGTTCATGCTTTTTGTTCACACTGACTCCCTAATAGTACCATAAATTAGTACTATTTTTCTAAAAGATTCATAACGCACTAAAAATCAACGAACTAGACCCTTAAACCTTCATGTTGTGGTAGACGGCGTCGACGTCATCGAGGTTCTCGAGCCACTCGATGAGGGCGATGTTTTGATCGGCGATCTCATCGGTTACCTCGACGTAGCTCTTAGGAACCATACCCAATGTCGCCTCTTCACAGACTCCACCAGCCTGAAAAACAGCCTCCTTGACGATGGCAAACGGCTCAATCGGCGTGATGACTACATAAGCGTCATCTTCAATCATCATGTCATCTGCGCCAAGCTCGCTGACTAACATGAATAAAGCATCCTCATCCATCGAGCTTTTGGCCACGCGAATGATCCCTTTCCTATCGAAATTATAGGCGACAGCGCCTGGGGTAGCAATCGTCCCACCACACTTGTTTGTCGCGATCCGAATCTCCGATGAAATTCTGTTTTTGTTGTCGGTCATGATATCGACAATCAGCCCGACGCCGCCAAATCCGTATAATTCATACGTCATTTCAGTGTAATCGCTTTGATCGCTCGATGCCGCTTTTTTAATGTTCCGATCGAGATTTTCGCTCGGAATATTGGCATCTTTTGCCTTCTGGATGGCAGTCTTGAGTTTACTATTGGCCTTCGGGTCAGAGCCGCCTTGCTTCACCGCAGAAATCACCTCTTTCATGATACGGCTAAAAATTTTCCCTTTTTTCTTGTCGGCCCGGTCTTTGCGGTGCTTCATATTAGCCCATTTACTATGCCCTGCCATGAAGCCGCCTCTGCATTAAAATTTTCGTCTTGTACCCTTTCTCATCTTTGATGAAATGGGGGTGGGCCCCATATTTGACAAACCCAAGCCTTTCATACAGATGGATCGCTGGATTGCCCTCATACACCTCAAGATGGAGCAAACGTAAATGGTAACGATTTACGGCAAGATCGATGAGCGCCTCAAGAAGTGCCCGACCGACTCCTTTGCCCCGATATTTTTCATCGACGACAATCGCAAACAAAGACTGGTGCGCCAATTTCTTGTATGGCTGCAAATAGAGGTTCGTAATCCCACACGGCGCTCCATCCCACAACGCTGTCAACACAGCGCCTTGCTTTGTGTAACTCATCCAAATTCGCGCAGCATCCTCTACCTCGCGTAAATCAGCAAGCGGAAACCCCGATAGAACACCTGGCTGTTGGAGCCACTCGATAAGATACTGTATATCCGAATCGGTGGCCTCGCGGATCGTAATATGCGTCATACAAAACGATGCTCCACTAAAATACGGGCGCACCCCACCCCATTGATGACGACAAAATCTTCTTGCTTTGCCAATACTTCGTAACCAAGTTTCAGTAAAATCGGCAGAAGTAAGCTCGGCTCATAGAGGTCAGCATGCAAACTTTCTAAGCGAAATTTCGTCTTCGCAAGGTGCTCTAAATTGCGCATCATGGAAGTCCCTATCCCTCGTCGCCGAAACGCAGGATCGACAATCAGAAAAAAACCACAGTGATGCGCGACTTTTCGATAGGGCATCAAAAAAAGCGTTCCGATCGCACACGGCACATTATTGACAGTCGCAGTCAAACTCGCCTTGAATTTTGCAAAACCAATCCAGTTTTTCAGCGACCATTCCCGCTCTTCATAATCAAAAGGGTAGGCATCTGCACTTGTGGGATCTGAAAACCACTGCAATAAAGGTTCTAGATCTTGGCTTTCTGAATAGCGGATATCAAAATCAGATGTCTCGCTCACGAGTACTCCTTCAGATATGCCGTCACAAAGACATCAATCTCCCCATCCATCACGGCCTGTATGTTGCCCATCTCTACTTTGGTTCTGGCATCTTTTACAAGTGTATAAGGCTGAAACACATAGTTACGAATCTGGCTGCCCCAAGCGTTGTCCTTCTTCTCGCCTCCGAGGTGTGCGATTTTTGCTTGTTGCTCGAGTACTTCTTTTTCATAGAGCTTCGATCGGAGCATTTTCAAGCATGTCTCGCGGTTTTGTACTTGGCTTCGTTCACTTTGGCATGAAACCACGATACCGGTCGGCATGTGGGTCATCCGCACAGCAGAGTCTGTTTTATTCACATGCTGTCCGCCCGCTCCTGAAGCGCGGTATGTATCCACTTTGATGTCTTCTAAGCGCAACTCTACTTCCACATCTTCGACAATCGGCGTGACATCGACTGACGCAAAACTAGTGTGCCGTTTTGCATTCGCGTCAAAAGGAGAAATGCGTACCAAGCGATGGACCCCTTTTTCCGATTTACAATAGCCGTAGGCAAAAGATCCTGTAAGCCGAAATGTGATGCTCTTGATACCAGCGACATCGCCATCGAGACGATCGATCACCTCTACAGTCCAACCTCTTCTCGCAGCATACCGTTGGTACATCCGCCCGAGCATCGAGGCCCAATCGCACGACTCTGTGCCACCGGCACCCGCATTGATCTCGAGATAACAATCTTTCGCGTCCATCTCGTGCGAGAGCATTTTGCGGATTTCTAGGTCAGATAGTTTTACCTCGACATCGGCAAGCGCCTCTGTGAGCTCGCAAACAAGATCTGAATCACCGAGAGCGATTGCTTCGGGGAATAACTCTTTGATATCGGCAAATTTTTCTCTGAGCTGGCGATAGGGGACAGTCCAAAGCTTAAGCCGATTGCACGCGTCAATCGTCTTTTTTGCCTCTTCAGGATGATCCCAAAACGAGGTTTCTCCCATCATCTCTTCGAATTTGCGAACGTCTTCTTCTTTGACCGCAAGGTCAAAGATACCTCCACATGTCACTCAACCTTCGCTCGAGTTCAGACAACTTTTCAGCAACTACATAATCCATGTTTTCACCCGAAGGAAATGATACCACAACAGGACTATTTTTCCGATCTCATGGAGGAGATTTCTTCCTTTACAATTATTGCAGTCCCTATATAATCGCTCGTCTCTTGACAAAGGTTGATGGCAAATTTTGTGCGCCAGAGACCTGAAAGACGATACGAAACAACAAACCCTTGAGGAGGACACTTATGGCTTTGCCACCAGTAGTAAAACCATTACCAGTACCTGTAAAACCAATCGTCCCTACAAAACCACCGGTTGCGATCACAACTGTGTCGAAGAACTTTGCCGGCCGTATGCGAGACTTCGCTCACACAGTGGGACATGGAATTTCAGTTGCGGCAAAAAAAGTAGGCGTTGCTTGCCAGCGCATTTGGGCAGCCCTTGCTCAATTTGCAAAACAATGCGCTAACACAATGCGCATTGCCTATGCTGCTAACCCAATGGCATTCAAATTGCTGGGAGTCGGAGCTATCGTGGGCCTGGTCGTCGGTCTTGCAAGCGGTATTCTTTGCTGCAGAAAAAAAGCGCCGACGCCCCCTGCACCAACTACCCCGACTGCGTAACTCGGCTGGTATTTTTACAAAAGCGGCGCTTTTATGCGCCGCTTTTATATACCCCTTCCACCTGGATGGCTCTGTCATTCAGGTGGAAGGGGTATAGCGCCACAAAGGGTGCTTCGAGCCGATTGGCTCCCATTTTTGCTCTAACTCCCCGTTTGATCCTGTCGTCAAGTAGAGTCTACGGCCATGGGGCACGACAATCACATGATTGCCCGTGAGTGTGACATCGGTTGCCACAAGCTCAGAAAACCCTTCGAGAAGAATTGAGAGTTGTTCTTTGTATTGGTAAGCACCCTTCCAAAACGGCCTCGATTGATCCCAATCAACACCCGCGTTGGCAATCCTTACGTTGCGAAGAATCGCACGCCCTGTAACGCTCTGGTTATATATGAGACGGCCTGATCGATTGAGCAGTCCCATCACTCGATGAGCGCGAACCGTCAACGCCCCTTTCAAATGGATGTTTTCTATATCAACGTCAGCAATTTCCAACTCCATGTGAGAACCAAGACCCATTGAACCGCCCCGCATTTTTTGTCGAATGATGGCATACAATGGTCCCAGAGCTGGATGATAGAAAAACGATAGGTCAGGCCCGCTTTGAAGATATGCTTCTAGACTGCAAGCGGCCGGCACGTTGAACGAAAGCATTTGCAACAAAGCTCTTGCCTCTTGCATTCTCTCGTAAAAACACGCCTCTGGCGTCTCTGTAAGAATTTTCCCTTCAATATAGGCCCGTTTTGCTGTCGATATCGTTTTCTGCCTTTGGTTGTATGTGATGTAAGTGTGTTTTGGATAGACTGACTCTTCTTTGGGTTCCATGAAGGCGTCGGCGATGTTTTGCATCGTCGACTCTAGACGTCCAATTCGCTGATCACCGTTTTCTTTCCAGTTCACCAAAAGCCCGGGAAAAGGACACTGCCGAACCTTCCTAGCTAATGAAGGAAGATGCGCAAACAAGATATTCGTATTCGATGAAAACTGCGAATAGGGCTCCCCAGAGCGTATCGGCTGATCGGGAATATTGGCTTTGGCAAAATCGCAATACTCGATGTTCGTCAACACAATGTCATTATTCTTCTCGACCAAGACATTGATCCCCTCGGCAGAACCTATTTTGCGCGGACATGAGGCAAAGCCAAATTGTTTATTCTGCAGCCACCCCATCCCAGAAAACGCCAAAAGACCGTAGTCGAGTCCTGCGGCCGGATTGTTGATTTGGCGCACTAAAACGCCCATTTTTTCTGACGAGCCAGCCACCGAAATACACCCTCATCTTGGGCTCGCTTCCATAAAGCACCGTGGCCACCTGGCTTGAGTAAGGGAACGCCTTCTTTTTGCATAACCCACATGCCCTGATCATTCACCACAGGCACCAAAGGCTGCGTAAATATCCGAAACGATTTCTTAGGGCGACCAAACCAGTGTTGCCGCTCTAACTCTTCACACACATGGCGATGATTGTCTTTCTCGTGCGACGTCATGATCACAATCGGCGTCGTGATTTGTTTGCCCCACAATTTGTAGTAGAGATATTCACGCGCTTGCAGATCGCGGATCAATCCCTCCAATAATTCACGTCCCATGAACACCAGCTTAGCCGCTGGCAACTCCACCCCTGTCGATGCATCGACAAGGTGCAATCGGTCTGCAGCACCACCTAAAGGATAAAATTCCGCCATCTCTGGCATACGCCGAATCCCCTCATGAACAGCCTGGCGTACTTCTTTTGTCTCATTTGAAATATCGATATAATGCGGCATGTGGAACCGGCATGTCTTGTCGATCAGTGAGTGGGTGTCCGATGCCAACGACAATACTTTTTGTTGATACCCCGCAATCCCCCCCAACTCACGGTAAAAAGAGTCAATCTCAGCCAGGCGATGAAACAGCGATGAAAATAGCTCTGGTCGCCAGGGAGGAGGACCAAATACGCGCTCAAATTGCCCAATGGAAATCAATGCCTCTACCAGCTGTTTTTTATCCTCAGTCAATTGCGCTAGAAACGACTCTTGTGGCTCCAAAGCTCACCCAATCTCTGACGTGTCACACGCAAGAATCTGCCACGCCTGGTTGAAAATGTCCATAACGTTTTCCTCTAGAGAAAAACTAAACGCCTCCTATAGTATTTGGCTATGAACCTATTTAGTACAGGGGTTCTCGTGATCGACTATCTAAAAAAGCGTGTGAGATTTTTTTTGACTATTAACCTCTCTCGCGGATACAAGATCTATGTGTACTCAAGAGACGAGAGCGATGTTCTCTCCTTGGGTTAAGAACTGTCGAGCCTTTTCAAAAGGAGAATGAAACATGGCAACGAAGCAAAAGTCTAAGTTTATGCAACCGATGAAACCCAGCAAGGAACTTGCCGCAATCGTAGGCGAAGGTCCTATGCCACGCACCGAAGTGACAAAAAAACTCTGGGCATACATTAAGCGCCATAATCTACAAGACTCTAAAAACCGTCGTAACATCAATTCCGATGAAAAACTGCAGAAAATCTTCGGCGGCAAAAAATCGGTCAACATGTTCGAAATGACAAAACTCGTCAGCAAACACCTGTCCTAAGACCTTCTCTCCGGCCTTGCAACGATACCGTTGCAAGGCCGGAGAATCTTGTGATGCGCTACAAACTTACAATTGCCTACGACGGTACCCGCTATGCCGGATGGCAGGTGCAAGCCACAGGTCTTGCAATCCAACCTCAAATCCAAACTGCTTTAGCCACCATCCTCGGTCACCCACTCAGCCTGACAGGAGCGGGCAGAACAGATGCCGGCGTCCACGCGCTGGGTCAGACAGCTCATTTCGATACACATAAGACATTTGAGACAAAACGGCTCATCCTCGGCATGAACGCCCTTTTGCCGGACGACATTCGGGTGATGGCAGTCGAAAGTGTAGATGACGCCTTCCACGCCCGCTACAGTGCGGTTGAAAAGCGCTACGATTACACGATCCACTTAGATCCAGTATCCAGTCCATTCACTGATAACCAGCGCTATCATGTGCTCGGTCCATTTGATCGTGATGCATTTCGACAAGCAGCTCTTCGGTTCATTGGAGAACACGACTTTACTTCCTTTGCCAATGAAGCGCACCGCGGCTCTGCGAGCCGCGGTGCCATCCGCACAATCAAAGAGCTCCGGATCGTGGAGCTACCCGACGGCATCCGCGTGGAGCTTGTCGCCGACGGGTTTCTCTACAAAATGGCGCGCAATATCGTCGGCACCCTCATCGACGTGGCAGCAGGGCGTTGTAAGGCCAACGAGATCGACGCGATTTTTCAAGCCAAAGACCGAAAAAAGGCGGGCATGTGCGCCCCTCCTCAAGGACTATGTCTCATCTCTGTGCGCTACAAAGACAATGCGTTAGGTAATACCATAAGCGACTCGACATGAAGAGCGCTCTTCTTCAGAGCGATCTCAAGAAGCGGATGATGGGCAGCGCACACCAAAACTGCAAACGCCGGCGTTTGCAGTAGCGCCTCTAGCCCGCGCAAACTATCTTCAAAACCGATGATTCGATCGCCCGCTTTACCGTACAAG